>CAKZVJ010000018.1 GCA_937923345.1 uncultured Saprospiraceae bacterium | reverse complement strand
ACCAAGATCAGTAAATCCACCAACAGATGGATTATCAACTATACAGTGATTGATTACTGTATACGTTCTTTCGATCTTATAACAAGCATCTTCTACCTGAGTAAAGATTCTATCTTCAACAGAGATTCCGATCATTTCACACTCATCTTCTGTTACGATAGGACCAGCAATATCACCTAACTCACAACCGTCAAATTCTTGATCAGCTGGGAACTGAACGATAAAGTCAGACACGTGCTCAACTGTTATCGTTTGAGTACAAGAAGCGTCATCCGTCTTATCAGATCCATCAGTTGCCGTATAAGTTATAGACAATAACTGACCACAGTTTGGAAGTTCTACTTCAACGATTTCGCTCGCGGTAACAGTAGCTCCACAGTTGTCTGTAGCGTCTGCCTCCTCAAATATATCATCAAGGTGAAGTGCCTCATCGCATGTCACAGTAGTATTTGGCTTACAAGTAATAGTAGGTCCTATTGGATCTTCAACTAAGATGTCAGCCCAACATTCGCTAACGTTTCCAGCAGCATCAGTTACCTGAAGTGTAAGTGTAGTAGTTCCTAAGTTAGAACAGTCAAGATCAACAAAGTCAGCAAATGCACCTCCAGCAGAAATCTGAAGGGTTACCTCAGAGCAGTTATCATTTGATCCCTCATCTAAATCTAAAGCTGTAACTCTAGCAGTACCCTCACTATTCAATGAAACATTTAATCCATCGTTGCAAATAGCTGATGGTGCAGTATTGTCTACCACATTGATCGTAAGTTCCGTCTCACTTGTATTACCACATTCATCCGTCGCAATCAAAGTACCCGTAGTGGCGCCTATCGGAAGATCAGACACTACGTCACCAGCAAATAAATCTGCGATCTCTGTAGCAGCCGTACCTAAGTATGGATTGCCTGTAGTGTACACAAATCTGAAAGCAGTGACTGCAGCGCAACCATCAGTAATGTTCAATCCTCCAAGCACAACACTACCTAGGCAGTCAGCATTAGCGTTAATAGTAATAGTCGGATCTACCTCAACTACAGGAGGAGTAGAATCCTCCACCAAAATAATCTGAAGTAATTGCTCTGGAGTAGTAGGATTACACCAGTTGAATATTTCCCAAGTTCTGAAAATCTTGAGCGAGCTACCACAACTTTCGATAACGTTATCCGAGTAAGAGATAGAAAGCTTACAGAAATCTTCATCTGAAATTTCATCACAACAGAATAAAGGAGCTCCTGTCTGAACTGGGTCAATAGAACCGTCAGCAAGTAATTGCTCTTCTCCACATTCAACCGCTACTTCATCAGCAGGGAGATCAAGGTCAATGATCCTAGGAGCCTTTAGATTAACCACTTGTGTGGTATTAGCTGCGTTTCCGCAAGCATCTGTTGCTCTCCAGACTCTTGTAATCTGAGCACCATTCCATTCTGCAAGTAAAGCACAGTCATCTGTAATCACTTCAGAAATTAACTCCACGTTGTCCAATGCACAATCAAAAGCGAGGTATGGGAATGGATATCCACACGTAATCGTCATAGACACAGCAGTAATCTCTCCAACCCCTGGAGGCGGAATAACAGCTGAGGATCCATTATCTACTACATTAAGATACCAGGTCTTTCCTAAACCTTGAGGTATAGTATTTGTCCCTGCCGTCTCAGAAATGAAAGTAATGTCTTTCTCAGAGGCGAATTCTTTACAAGAAGCTCCTAGCAATCCTGCTGGAGTGTATGTGTTTTCAGCTCCTACACCACCTTGCTGATCTAACTCAATCATATCTCCAGTGAATGGAGTAGCAAGTGTATTGTTAAACGCAGTAGGCATGTGTAATTCAACAGATAAATCTGTAGGATCATTATGAGTCAAACTTAAGCTGATATCAATATCCTGAATCGTAGTACCCAATCTACCACATGGAACTGTAAATGGTATCCAAGTATTTGATCTACCCGCACCTACCTGTCCTGAAGGAATATTAGCTGGTAATTCGGCTACCGCACTAGACTGCAACGAAATCGTATCAGAAAAGAACTCGTCTAATGCGTTAGGATCATTACAATTGACATCGTAGCTAGTAGAGGTAATCGTAGGAGCATTCTTATCTTCTACAGTGATATGTCCCCAGCAAGTAGTACCAGTAGTCCTATGTGTAACCACATACTTCAAGGTCTGCTTAATTTCGTTGTAAGAAACAAAGTCGTTAGCAGGTTGCGTGTTTGCGCCAGGAAGTATTTCATTTCCATTTGAATCTAGTGGGAATCCTCTATCACTAAATACAACTAGCGGTTGCTCATTCGCATCAAGGATAACTACATCGTAAAAGTCATTCAGATTGAAGAACTCGCAGGTCAAATTAGATGGCACACCTCCTTCGATAAGTAAGTCTGGTGTAATCTGAATCACACACTCTCCTAAATCATCGTTCTGCGCTCCGGCAAATCCACCATTGGCAGGATTACCATCTGGAGGTGTCAATCCGATTGTCAAGCTATCATTACATGTAAACGTAGAGGTAGCCTCAGGAACAACTATATAGTTCGCTGTACACTTGGTGATCACACCATCACAGTATAAAAATTCAGTAACATAGGAATGGCTACCCGCTTGAATTGGGTTTGCAATACCTGCGTAGTTTATTTCAGTTTGACCGGTGTAATTCACAAAATCTGAAATCAAAATAGAATTTTGATCATTCATGTCAATCAACACAGAGTGTCTTACCTGGATATCACATCCAAGCGCGTGGTTACAATCTGGATAGCAGATAACTGGCTCCGCAACCGGAAGTATTAACTCCGCTCCAAAACAGTCCCCTTGAGTCACTATTTGATCTGCCTCCTCACATTCTGGCTGACATGGAAGTGTAAACGACATCCTCGCTTCAGCACCAATAGCATCAAAATCAGCTCCCGTCATAGTCTTCACAATAGATTGACCAAAGAGTGGATCAGCAGGGTTTGTTATTTCTGTACCGTAGGTAATATCAGATGAGATGAGCTCAAAAGTTGCTCCATTCCATGCCATATTAGCCCCATCAAATAACGCCACTGTATACTCATTACAAGACTCAAAATCTAAGGGATAGGTTATTTGTGTCCCTGGAGCCAGTCCTGCAAGTGAATTCGCAGTGATTCCAAATACCTGTGGACCTTGCGCCCCTACAGAACCATCATATATCTCCCAAGACATCAATTCTGGGGAATTACCAACCGTAACTCTTGCTGTAAATGGAGATAAGTCATCTGAACAACATTCAGGACATTCCACTTTGGTAGTAGGTATATCGTCACCCAGTACAATAGTATTAGAGTGTAAAACAGTATCTCCAATGGCATCTGTCAAGAAGAAGCAAATGTCATCGTCGTCTCCACCACTCCAGAATTCTAAGTCAATAGAAGAACCATCAGGAACAAAGAAACAGAAAGATTCTCCTGCACCTTGAGATGCATCGAGCTTAAACTCTTGTGCTACTCCTTCATTAATCGTAACATCAAGAGAGGCTCCTTCCCAACCGTCCGCTTCTTTATCAGCTAACGTTAAGAAGTAAGAGCAGCCTTCTTCACAAGGGCCTTTTTCGCATTCAACCACCTGGAATACAATTTCTACTCTTTCTACTCCACACGGTAAGTTGCAATTGCACTCTACATAGAATCTAGTAATACCGACCACTTCTGGATTTGCTCCACCATCTGCTACTGGATCAAAGTTGTAGCAGTTCGTATCATTTTGCGGTGTAGATAATAATAAATTACCTCCTACCGGAGCATCATACCAGTTCACATTTAAGCTAGGCACCTGATCTGCATTGCAATTATCCACAGTACATGGATTACATATTGCCTCTAACAATTTAGGATCTAGCTCATATTCCTTCTCCACACAATGTGTCACTACAGGTTGTTTTGGTGTAGCCAACTCTTGAGGTAAAGGGCAAAGATCCTCACAGTCTTGAATGAAAGTTCTGTGTATTTGTGAATGATCTTCAAAGTATTGGAAGAAGTCTCCAGTAGATTCTTCTTCTAGTACGTATCTACAGTTATCTACTTCACACTCTAACTGTGGGAAGTTATTATCGCATACACTAGTAGCCGCTTGAAGATTTCTAGATGGTACCTGTACGAAACCTTCTCCTTTGCCTAAATCCCAGAAGAGAATAGTATTTGCAAATAATCCTCCATCATAGTGGTAGAATCTGATACGTGCTACTTGGTAATCAAATGTCTGACCAAGCTTAGGCAAGTTGCAACTCACTGTATTCAAGTCTTCACAATCAGCAAATTCAAATTCAAAATTGTCACCCGTAGTGCCCATATCTTGGTGCTCTCCTAATAATCTCATATTATTGATATCAGGACCGATGAATAAAGCAGATGCATCCACCGTCGGTGCATTTCCAAATCTAAATCTGATAAAGCTCACATCTTTTGGTATAATCAACCAACCATCTTGTTGTGCTTGTTCTGTATTTCCATCTCCTGGGTACGCTAAACCTAAAGTAGGTTGAGCTACTTGTGTCCCTACTGCATTGGTATTGATATGCATCGGTAATCCACAAGCATCTGTTGCGCAAAACGGTACTGTCCAAGGAGCTTGCTCTGTAGCTGGAGTTTGACAACAAGTAACAGCATCACTTAAAAACTGAGTAGTTAATAAATCTCCACTAGTCACTGGGAAATATTCCATAGCTGCGAAAAGTGTTGTCTCACAATCTAATTCGCAATTGTCATTTGGATCTATATCCTCATCTACTAAACCATCTCCGTCGTTATCAATTCCATCACAATTATCAATCACGCAAATGCCAAAGCATTCTGCTCCTTCTTCAAGAGTTTCGCCAATAGTCTCACAGAATCTAGGATCTAAGAACGTCTGCGTTACTCCATCCAATTCAAAGAGATTACCGTTAGCATCTCTGAAGAGCGCATCACAAATCTCAATTTTCTGACAATCTGGTTGTCCACCATTTAGGTCGTCTCCTTCGACTAGGATACGATCTACAGGATCCATAGCTGTAGCTGGTACAGGCGTCGTAGTTACTGGTACAGAAGATAAATATTTTGCAGGAATAGGTTCAAATCCACAACCTATGTTCCACTGGACAGTGGTATTAGATTGCTGACTAAAGTCTAAATGCAAAAATCTAAGTCTAAAAATAGATGTGCTTGCGGTACAAGAACCAACACTACCTGATGCCACACAAGTACCACAATTACCAGGTACAAAGTGGAAGATCTGATTGTCTTGCTGGCCATAATCATTCCACTGCCCAACTAAGTCCAAGTTATCTACATCTGAACCCAAGTAAAGAGCAGAAATATCATCTGCACTTGGAGATGGGCCACCAATTCTAAAATCAATACTCTTCACGCCGCATGGTACAATCAACCACCCATCTTGCTGTGCTGCTTCTGAATTTCCGTCGTTCCCAATATTACCGTTACCGTTAAAGGCTTTCTGATCTCCCGTCACACTCTTATCATCATTGTCTAAGAGTCCTAATCTGCTGGTGTACACAATACATTCAGGATTTATTGGTGTGCAGCCAAAGAAATCTTCAACGGTCAAATCGTCCGCATCTGCTTCCACAAAGAAGTCATCAATACTATTCCATACTTGAGTAGTCAACATACCGTCTCCTCTTGGTTCTTCCAATCTGTTTAACTCTACGATATCCACTGGACATACAATCTCTGCAGATGGGCATCCTTCGTCAATTTTCAAGTCTCTATCATTATCGATTCCATCTCCGCAAATCTCAACAGGAGCAGTATCAGGCGCACAATCCGCCACTGGGCAATTTTGATCAAGAACAGATACAAAAGTACCCTCTCCTTGATATGGTCTGAATACACCATCAATGGCCGTAGCTTCATAAAAATCACCATTAGCATCTCTATAAACCGTTTCACAAACTGTCTGACAAACTAAATTTGCAGGATCGACACATGACAAGGCATTACATGGTATGCCTGAGAAAGTCTTTCCATCTGTACTCCATGCTACCAGCGTAGAAGAAAATGCAAATGGATCATGGTGATAAAACTTAAGTGCTGCATATGGCTGTCCTCCACATAGTGTAGGTAATGAACAAGTACTAAATGTTACCAAATTACTTGGTCCGTTTGGATTTATACATCCTGGTGCGTAAGTGTTTTCACCCACAAGAGATAAGCTATTTGGGTCGGCACCTAACCATAGTTGTGATGCATCCCACTTAGGGCCACCTAATCTAAAGGTGATTATGTCAACACCTTTTGGAAAAATAATCCAGCCTTCTTGCATACCTTGTTCACCACCAACATCTTCTGCTCCAAATTGTGGATCTACTGGGGTTCCATATCCACCTCCTGATGCAACACCATCTGGTGCAAAGATCACAGTCGAACCATCTGGCTGGAGGTAAGCTCTACCATCTGCAAGACCTAATGTATTTGCCTTGAATGTTTGTGTAGGCATGTTTTCATGTGCAGGGGTACAATCTGCAGCATCGAAGGATCTAAAAGCGCCCTCCACGTTACAATTAAAATCAACTGATGCGTCTCCATCCCAAGTAAAAGTCTGAAGGAATCCATCGGTATTATCAACACACATCAATTCAATTTCTACCAAATCTACTGGGCAAGAGAAATTGTTAGGCGTTTCAAATTCACAATTTAAATCAAGAAGGAATCCATTTTCGTCTGTCAATCTATCTCCACAAAAATCTCTTGGTTGGAAACATACCTGTGCACTTTCGGTCACACAACCAAATTCTACACAAGTAGACTCATCTAGATTATACAATTCCCCTGAGTTAGGGTTCCAGTACCAATCTATCATTCCATCGTTATATCTAGCAACGGTTTCAATATTCTCTACAGTCCCTAAGTTTGTAGGAATCTGATCTGACGTATGCGTCGGTACAGACCATAACTCATTGTCAGCCGCTGGCCGGAAACCACAACCCGTATTAATAGAAATGAGAGAGCTAGAAAATGCTCCTGGATCATGGCTATATACTCTGACTCTCAACAACTGATAACAACAACCATCGATAGTAGTAGTCGGTAATCCATCTGGAAGAGAGTAACCAAAAGTCTCATCAGGGCCACTATCTTCATGCTCTCCTACTAGTTCCATATTTGAACATCCATCCCCAGCGAATAAAGCTACTGACTCAATTCTAGGACCTCCTAATCTAAATAACACGCAGTCCACATCACAATTCAAGGCCAACCAACCATCTTGTTGTGCCTGTTCTGGGGCGTTTAGTCCCAGACCCGCTTGAACGTCGTCATAACCAAACTCTCTAACTAGAAATGGGCCATTATTCGCTACACCATTAACGTGGGTCGGTAAACCGCATGCGTCAGCTGGTCCAGCAAATGCTACTGTATAAGGCTCAAGACATCCAGAATTTGGATTTCCTGCTCCACAATCGGTCGTTGCCGAAGCGTCTGTCCATACAGAAGTAAGTAAACCATCTCCAGACTTAAGCTCGGTAGTAACGACCTCTACTAAATCAAGTGGACAAGCAGGTATCGGTGCACACTCTCCGATTGCAATATTTTCTTTAATAGTGGAAACTGTTCCGACATTGGGATTAAAGCGTAAACTTCTATCTCCAACATTTTGCTTGATAACTAGTCCATCGCTATTAAACGTTTCGTCAACTTCAAAAAAGTTTCCGTTGGTATCTCTCCAAAGCTGGATGCAACTACATTCATTATCGTAAGCGACCAAATCAAGAGGACAAACAGGATCTACGTCCGGTAAAGGCTCCGTCACGCAGGTACCCAATCTCAATCCTACGTAATCAAATGAGCACCCCTCTGGCGGATTATGATATTGGAAATATAAGGTTGAAATTCCACCAGCTGGACCATTAGTTATAGTGTAGGTCGCATTTGGATTGGCACCACAACCAGGTCCATCTGTCTGAACAAAGTTATTCGCACCTGTTACTGGATTTACGTCTACATCCATTCTACTACTACCAGCACATCTAGAAAAATCTAAGCCGCCTAAAGCAGAAGCGTTGTTCGGACCAGGTGTACCCGTTATAGTGGTTCCTACCTGAACGATAGACTCTACTTCAAGATTTATAATTTCGAATTCGCAAATATCAAGAGGTGGGCAGAAATTTAATTCCATCACCAAAGTTCCTCCATCATTATCAAAACCTCCAATAGTAGTACCTGCTAAATCGGTATTGATATCTAAATCTTCAAATAATATTTCAGCAGTTCCTATACTTACTCCATTTAAGAATGCTTCTCCATTTGCAAAATTAACATAGTCAAAAGATTGACCTGTTGGACATGGGCCGCAGCATACTGGTTCTGGAGTACACTGTGGACATAAATCTCCAGGCACAAAGTTGAAACACGGACTCACTCTTTCTGGAGTATTATCATTACAAGTATCAAAGAAATTACCATTTGCATCCTGAACCATGGTACCTATAGTGACCATGTCGCAATCTTGCACCTCCACGAATGTCAATGGACAAGTAGGTGTTGCTGCTACTAAATCAGGAAGGCAGGTACCTATTCTGAAAGTTGCTTTATCAAACGAGCAGCCACCCGCAGGATTTTCATATCTAAAGTATAATGTACTGGTAGTCACATCTCCTACCGTATAATTACCATTGGATTGATTGGCACAATTCGTATTCGTATTGGTAACCATATTGCCGACTGGCGCCATAGTTGAAGAACCGCCACATTGGGCCAGTGTTAAGCCACTAGGTATCCCAGCCATGCCAGTACCATTTAACCCTGTACCTATCCATGTTTGAGACTCAGATTCTAGTCCTAGTATATCAAGCTGTTGGATACCAATTTCTTCGCACAAGTCAATTCTCATGACAAACACGCCTCCATCGTCATCGAACGCGCCAAAAGAAGTACCTGATAAATCTTCACTTATATCCAAATCAGAAAATAAGACCTCAGCAGTTCCATATTTGACTCCTCCCAAAAATACCTCGGCAGTAGCACCAGTACCAGAGCCTTCTCTGTTCCTTAATGAAAGGAAGCTAAAAGATTGATCTGCGGGACAAGTCACACAAGGAGGAAATGGATCAGCTCCAAGACAAGTACCCACCGTCATATTATAGGTATCATTTGTATCGTTTTCTACTGTGACTATAATACACGAGTATGTACCCGTCGCTTGTACTTCATCATTTCCAGAAAAGCAACCGTTGGCAAATACGGTACCAGTAGAAATATCTGTTACTGATATTGGAGCGCCATTACAATCTGTAAATGTCACCTTTGAATCAAAAAGTAAGGCGGATAATTGAAAAACCGGATTAGTCAAATCAGTACCAAAGGTAAATGTCCAAGTATCTACCCAAGGATCAGAGCCTTGATTATTGGCTCCAACTGCCGTACCAACAAGATCAGGAGAAGTATCATTTCCAGCATATTCTACCTCTGCTTCAATAACAGTGTTGCATCCATTATCAATTGCCACGCCTTCTCCTAATGTAGCCAACGGATTTCCGTTGCCATCCATTTGCGGATCCCAATCAAATAAATCAAAGCAGTCCTCACCACACTCCGCATCTGAGTCTGCATTTGGTGGTGTCACTTGACTATGCGCTAGACCTAGTGAAAATAGAAAAACTAAAACAAGACCAAAGCCTCGAATCTTTGGCTTCAAACTTTGCTTGAATCCAGAATGAAAAAAGGAAAAATGAAAATCAATCCATTTTTTCCATAGTGTAGATGAGTTCATAATAAAAATGTATAATTTGTTTTATAAAATTAGGCTTTCGTTAATTCAATAAATATATAGGTCCACCGATTCGCTTATGAATCAATAGATCAATTTATCAGGAAATAGATGGAGATACCATTGGAAGATAGGGCGTGCATGATGCGAAAAATATAACCTATGGATATATCTTACGCAATTGCATCTAACAACAAAGTATCAGTATGATTTTGGGTGAAATCAGCTCGGGGGAATATGTAATGAAATCGGTAGTGGGTGAAAATTTACAACCTGTAAAAAGACATAGTTGTAGGGTCAAATATATATTGAAAATAAATTCATCGAAGAGAATTGTATCCAAATGGGTGAGAAAAATGTACATATTCTAGCGAAAAACGTACACTGAGTAAACATGCGGAGGTTTCATAATATACAATGGACTGAGGGTCTATTAATGCATATTTTGAGTGGAGAGAATTACTTTTTGCAGTGTTTGATTAGTAAAGAATACGAATAGCATTAGCCATGGACTTGACACTCTAATATGGCATGCCTCACACTATAAGCCAACAAATAATTTGTGCTAGGTAGTGAGAAAACTACTGATTTTTGCAAAGTTAGCTGTGCGCCTGCTTCAAAAAGTCATGAAATAACAAATCATTCTTTTGGCGATACCTGCTAGAGTGTCGCATGCTGAATGGTACCAAACTATATCTTTTAGGCACCAGACTATATCTTTTGAAATCCGTGGATATTTAGCAAACACAAGCACTGGATTGAAAAAGGCCTCGGACACTCGATAGCTAAATTAACATAAGAATATGCTGCAAGCATTCCCATTGAAATTGTGACATTTATCATATGAGCAGAGTAGTAATTTCTGAGCCTTAAAAGTAGGATACGGGTAAGCATCTGATTAACTATATGCTATTTATAGTTTGGCCATTGTGGAAAATGGCATAAAATCGATGTACATGCGTTTGACAATCTGCCAATCGTGTAACCAACTAATGTATTCTGTATATGCAGGCTACCAGCTATTTAAAATTTATTGCCTAATCATCGGTATCAGCAATAATGGTTAAGAATTTAGGACTTTTTAATGCTTTAAGCGCTTAGGGTCGATTCCGAATTTCTTGACAAATAGTTTTTTAAAGTGCTTTACATCTGTCATACCTAAGGAATCTACAATACCAGAAAAGGATGAATCTGGATTGTCAAGCAGTAATTCGTAGGCCATATTCAATCTAATCTCTCTAATATAAGCGGCAGGAGTAGAGCCAGTAAGCCCTTTAACCTTAGTGAAAAACTTGGTTCTACTCATGCATAAATTGGTAGAGAGTGTGTCAATATTACATGTGCCACTCAATAAACTTTCCTTGATGAGCGCATCCAGTTCCTCAACCCACTTAGCGTCTCGTTCTGCTAGTACTTCATTGAAAATATCTATGCCTTCATACTCATTGACAGAGTCATCAACGACAGCTTCAACTTCTTCTTTTTCGTGTGTCATAAACTGCCAAATCTGCTCTCCCTCCTGCAAGATTTGCTCAACTTGTAAACATATCTCATTGGATCCGAATGGTTTGGAAAAGTATACTTGTGATCCATCGCTGTTCCCCTGGTCGTTCTCATCTGCTGAGAGTACTAGAACAGGAATATCCGCCTTGTTAGGATCTTGTTTGAGGATTTCAATTAATTCTAAGTCATTTTGATTAGACAATGTCGTATCTACAATGATAAGTTCAGGTAAAAATCCACTGCTAATCCCTAGACCTTCTACCCCATTTGTCCCTCTTATGGCATGGTAGTTATTCTGTTTAAGCAGATCTTGTATAAAAACCGCCAGTTCTTCATTATCTGAAATAAGTAAGATATTGGTACAGGACTTTGGAGTGCTTACCACTGGTGCTGTTTGAGCCACTATATTTTGCTGATTAATCACTATATAGCTAGTGTTATCATGGGGTGAATCCAAAAGGCTCGAATCAAAATCAGATTTGACATTCGCTGGCGCTATTGATTCATCTATAGGTATATTGACCACAAGACTGATTCCTTTGCCTTCTTTACTTTTTACATCTAGATTCCCATCTAACAGCGAAACCAATTCTCTAACTAATGAAAGTCTAGCACTAACAACCTCGTCATTGAGTCCAGTAAAAATATCGGCTTGAGAAAATAATCTTCTAGGCTTACCTAGGCTTAACTCTTTGATGCCATGCACTTTACCTTCAACTTTGATTTGCCAAAATGGGTTTTGGTTTTCAAAATTGGTAATGCTCAGTGCAACGCTTCCATGTTCTGGAATAAATTCTATAGCGTTGGACAATAGTTTATAAAGTATTTGACCAATGGTGTATTTATCTGTGTTTACCATGAAGTCTGGCCCATCACAATGCATGCTTAGCTTTACACCTTTCTCTTCCGCTAAGGACGCAAAGAAGCTAAACATCTCTTTGACAGTGATTAAAATATCACCATAACTCCTATCTAATTGCCTTTTCTTGTCTTCCAATTTGGAAAATTCTGAAAGCTGATTGGCTAAGGAGAGTATCTTATTGGCGTTGTTATAAACGATTCTAGAGTGATACTGTAGCGGCTCTATATCACTATCCAGATTTTTTCTTGCAGATTCCAACATTAGATTTGTTGGAATTTTCATTTCATGCGCGATATTGGAGTAAAATTGGCTCTTTATACCCTCTAGTTCCTTTATGCGATTTTGTTCTTTTTGGATATATATTGATTCTTGTCTTCTCATTACTCCTCGCAAAATCACATTGAATAAATAATAGACAAAAGCAAGTACCGCTATTCCACAAATAATGAGTATTGCATTAATACTTGCCAGTGGGATATTTGCTAACTCAAGAAGGTCTAGGTAAACAAAATCTTTAATAGCCTGAATGGGTTGGAATGTCAAAAACCTTGGGGTAAACATTATAAATAATATGTAGGGTATCAATTAGTATTTAACTTTAAAGTGCATTTGTATTCTTGATAGGAGGCGGGGGCATTCTTAAAACTTACGCTTTTTAGCTATAGCGTAAATCTCAGGGTCTATTTATAAGAAACTCTGTAAAATCAACCTTCATCACATTATGTCACTTAGATTAAAAGATATGAACAAATCTAAGGGTGTTTCTAGAACGTTACCTTTTGATATCGGACTAAGATGGCCTATAAAATGCCATTAAACATGCCATGTCCTAAATGAAGTAAAGCAAAAGGGTAGTTATGATAAGAGACTGTAATATAACAATTGGGGAGGCTCTTGCGTGAGAGATAGAAACGGCACGCTATGCGCTAGAGGCATGATGGCCTAAGGAGATCTGGAAGGCTCGACTCCACTAGGCGAGACAACAGGCGACTATAGGCCATATGGCTATAGCGTGCAGTGTACAGTGGATAGCTCGCCCGTAGGCACGCCCAAATAAAAAATCTGTCAGAAATCTACCTTCTATCGAGTGGCCTCATAACCTTCTCTGAGTTGCGGATTGCCAGGGGCAACCTCTAGTCCCATGCGGAAATATTTATTGGCAATGGACCTGGCTCCTTGCCGTACGCGGTAATGACTACCGATGTCGTAGTAAAAACTGACTAGGGCAAAATTGATGTCCTCGTCATTTTTATTGTTGAGATACTGCAAATACTCGTCAATGTATGAAAAATTGGATTTGACTTTTAGCAATTCTAGAAAGCCGTCCAAAAGGGGCTTGACCTGTCTGGTAAACCTATACTGCTCCGCCATGACCCCTGCCTTGAGGTTGAGCGCCGAGCTGTACTTGGGATGTATCTCCAGTGCGCGATCCACATAAATGCGCGCCTCATTGATATAGGCTTCTCGTGTCTCTCGATCACTAGTAGGGGTCTTGAGATAGCGATCTTCATATAGAGCTGTTGCGTACAAGGCGTTAGCTCGAGCTGAATTTTTAGACACCTTGATGGCGTAGGCATTCAAACTAAATTTGTCTTTCCAAGCGGGAGTACGCCAAATCGTCTTGGCCGTATAGCCAATCATAAACAACGCAAAAACACCCACCGATATCATCCGTCCCTTCGCGCCAAACTTGCTCGGCAAATAATGGCCCAGTACCCAAGCCATAAATAGCACGGAGCCCACGGAGGAAACATAGACAAAACGCTCGTTCATAAATGTACCCACTGGAAAAAAGACATTGGACGTAATCGATAAGGTCGCTATAAAAAAGACGATACAAAAAGAGGCGATGTGCTTCTTAAAAAATCCCCAAATAGCAAATCCTATCAATCCCGCATACAAAGCAAGGGAAGCAATAGTGCCGCCTTTGGCCCAATTCATAATCGGGATATGGTATGGGTAGTAATCGTGCGTCAAGGGATGTGGATAAAACATCAACTTGAAATAGATGCCTAGCGTATACGTTATCGTAGCAAATCGCTCATGAACACTCATCCCTTTAAAGGGATCATTCATCAAGTCTGGCTCTGCGACACTATCCCACAAATGACCAATCACCTGTGCTCGAATAACCAGATACAATACTGTAGCTACTATGCCCGGTATCGCGAGTAATGCTATTTTTCTAATATCAGTTTTGCAAAAATACCAGCCTATCAAGGGTAATACAGCCATAAAGGTAACGGTGTTCTCCTTGGTCATCACGCCGATAAAAAAAATCAAAAAGGTGGGCAAGAGCCAAAGCAGCTTATCGCTTTGCAAATACCTTATCCCATAATAGGTAGCGCCCAAGCAGGCCAAGAGCGTCAGTATCTCATCTCTACCTTTCACATTGGCGACTACCTCCACGTGTAAGGGGTGCGCAGCGAATATCATAGCAGCGATAAAAGCGACACTCAGAAATTTACTTCGTTCTAATGGATGATTGTATAGCAGGGCAATCACACGAAAAAGCAACAAGCAGTTGAGCGCATATAATAGTGCATTGAGTAAGTGGCTGGTCTTCTCACTCTGACCGAGTAGGGCAAACTCTACCGCGAAACTAGCAATCGATAAAGGACGATACCGCGCTCCAGCGACTAGATTTTTTTGCTCTCCAAAATAGCCCTCAAAGCTCTCACTACTCAATATTTTTTTGATCCCAGAAAAGCCTTCTTTGACATAGGCATTTTCCGTATAGACGATTTTATCGTCAAGTACATAATCATATGAATAAGTATTGACATATAGTAGTCCAGAAAAAAGAAATACAATAAGCGCCGGCAACCAATTTTGTTTCCAAAATGAAGGTCCTTCGCTAGTCTGAATTGCTAGTCTACTTGTCCATAAACTGCGCTTGACTTTTTTATTTTTGATTGATTTTGCCACTATTCTTTATCAAAGGTTCGGTAATAAGTTTTAAATCGCTGACAATCAACACTTTAATCTTTATGCTTGAAGTTTTATAACGGACAGATAGCCAAATATACTATGCCGAACTATTTTCAATAAGCACATAAAATTATATATTTTAAATAAATATATACCTAGGTAAGTGGCAAGCTAGTATAAGAATACTTAACTTGCGCAGTATTACTGTTAGAATTATTCAAATTCTGACATTCTCCCACTATAGAATACTAGATATTGCTTTCTTTGGTTACGCTTTACGTAATACTCAAAATAATTTAATAGCCTTTTTGGACAAGATCATACTTATATTATTCTTTACGCTATCCATGCTATCCAGCATAGATGCGCAACAAAAGTTTGACTGTGATGGCTCTGCCTATGTTACGGTAGTGGATGAAAATGAAAATACCTCCCTCATAGAGCTAACTGTAGGAGATCAGGACATCACTCAATCTACTGTCTTCTCTGGTTTTGGTAACAATATCAACGCCATAGGATTCAATAGAACGGACAGTCTCATCTACGGCATAGATCCAGAAGTACATCAACTCTTCAGGATAGGCGCAGATGGTGTAGTAGAAACGGTAAAATTTCTCCCATTGATAGGCAACTACTTTGCTGGTGACGTCTCCCCTCTCGGAGATCAATTGGTATTATTCAATCGAGACTCTTTGGCCGTTGTAGATCTCACGGATTCAGAGATGCCTGTGGACTATCGGGCCATCACAACCACTACAGACTCTTTAGGTGTGTTTACTACTGATATCGCTTTTCATCCAGTCACTCAAGTATTGTATGGTTATGATGCGGTGCAAGGGAAGCTGATCACAATAGATGTAGAGACGGGCGTAGTAGATAATACAAGCTACCCAAGCCAAAATTTTAACAGTGCTATACCCGCTATGTTTTTTGATGCCCGTGGAGAGCTATACGGCATCGGCACTAATAGTGCCCTACAAGAGTCTACCCTTTTCCATTTTGATTTAGAAACAGGTACTTCTACACGATCTGGTTTTGATAGCGATTTTGGGGATAGAGATGGATGCAGCTGCCCATATACATTAAAGCTTTTTCAAAAAAAGAGGAACGCATATGTGACGCCTTGCGCCAGAGTAGAACTTGTATTGACCGTCGCCAACCTAACAGGGCAAGCGTTTTCGGATTTCAGTCTTAGGCAGGATTTACCCGATGGGTATCTAATAGAAGAGATCGTACGCAATGCATATCCAAGTGTAGTCCATTCTGGTGCAGGGACCAGTACTTTGTCTTTATCAGCTATGGATATATCGCAGGGCATAGACAGCATCGTCATCGCCATACAGATACCGGAGTATGCTGGAGGAGACATGAATGAGATACAAGCTGAGCTGTTTGGGCAAGACGCGATCACTCAAGCTACCCAAAGCATCTTATCGAATGACCTAGATAAGGGAGAAAAAAATGCCCCTACAGATCTTTTTGTTGAAGAGGTCTTTGATATTTTTCAAGAAGCTATTCCCAACTTTGTTGAACTTTGTGAAGGGGATACTTTTAGCCTCAGGCTTCCTAGCAGTTCAGATTTTGAATTGGTATGGAGAGATAGCTTCCCTTCGGCCAATAGAGACTTTACGGAAAGTGGTGACTTCATCTTAGATATCATTACCTCTTGTAGTACTACAAGTATCGATTTGATGGTGCGAACCACCACTTTCTCTGTTGACTTAGGAGAAGATATAGATATAGATTTAGGAGAGCTTGTATTTTTAAACGCTATGTCTAATAGCTTCACTCCTATTGTAGATTTCACTTGGCAAACCTTAGCAGGTGAAATTCCCTGTGGCCAGTGCCCTACTATACAAGTCCGCCCCAGAGAAGATACCAAGTATATTTTACTTGTCGAAAACGAAACAGGCTGCACCACTACTGATGAGATAAACATCTTTGTCAATCGAGAAGTGTATGTGCCCAACATATTTTCTCCTAATGGGGATGGCATCAATGATTATTTTTATTTGTTGAGTGGTTTTCCAAGCATCAAGGTATTAGAATTCAATATTTACAATCGATGGGGAGCTCAAGTATTTGGCGCTACCGATAGTATGACTAATCAAGAGTTGAGCGGCTGGGATGGTAAAATCAAGGGCAAACTAGCCAATGCCGGTGCTTATGTATGGACAGCTATCATACAAATGCCAAATGGTCGAAAAGAACAGCTCCGAGGCCAATTGATTCTTACGCAATAGCATGTTCTCTCGCTAATATTCTATCTCTTTAGCTATTTACATCAATATATTTTGTAATATTTTTAAAATACTACACCTTTGTGATTCACCAAAGTACACTAGGATGCGGTATTTTTTTTCATTGTGTCTTGTATTTTCTTTCTATTCTGTTTTCGCTCAGCTCAATCTCAGTGTAGGCTACACCTCTGGCTCAGTTTCTCCTGAAGGCTTAGACGAGGTGCTAGACCATTACAATGATGAGCGTCCTTGGTTAAGAAATCAAATGTCTCATGTCAACTGGTTGAACGGCTATAGCATAGGCTTACGTTATAAAATAGATAGAGTCGCTTTTGATTTTAAATGGGAAAATCAGATCAATCGATCTAACGCAAACGGCATAGACCCCAGCACTGATAGTGAATTTGAACAGACATTGTTTTTCAAATTAAGTTCATTCGGTGTTGGTCTGGAAAGCTTCCTGAATGAAAAAATCAGTTTGCACGGAAATTTTGAGTTCAACAAATTTAGAGTGCGAACGGAGACAACAGACTTCTCTGAACGTTTTGTTTTACTCAACAACTGGAGTACTGGCAGCACCTTTTCTGCTGGGTACAATTTTGTAGGCAGCAATTTGGTTCACGTTAGCATTAGGCCATATGTCACTTTCGGCTGGACGAATCACCCTCTTGATGATTTGAATCGCAATCTCAATCCAGATGCACCCGTCATCAATAACATAGAAGAAGAGTTTATGAATTTTGGCCTCAAGATTATTTTCTACAATGGTCCTTGGTACTAGACTATAGCCGATCCTGTTATCAGTTTAATTTGGGGGCTCCCCTATTCGCCACAATTTCGAATTTTTTGTTGGACTAGATTCTGATTAGGAACGAGATCTATCCGATAGATTTGGAGCGGGTCGGGTCATGCGCAGCTCGGTCCTTCGGACTGGTCAGCAGAGCTGCCCACTGCTACTACCCCTAGCCCAAAAAAGAAAAATCTCTTCAATGAATTAGGTATTTAAAAGGCATCAAGTATCAAAACAAGTTATACCTAAGTATACAATAGATCGCTCTGAACCCATCCTTCCAATTTATTTTTTTTCCTTCACTATACGACCTCCCATAATAAGAGATGCCTACCTCGTAGATACGAATGCCTTTGATGCGTGCTATTTTTGCAGTGACCTCAGGCTCAAACCCAAATCTATTTTCCTTCAGTATAAGCCCTTGTACGATATCTGCTTTAAACATCTTATAGCAGGTCTCCATATCCGTAAGATTCAACCCAGAAAACATATTGGAAAGTGAGGTGAGAAATTTGTTCCCAACAGAATGCCAATAGAAAAGAATTCTATGCGGCTTACCACCCATAAACCGACTACCATAAACAACATCTGCAAATCCACTAAGAATTGGTTTCAAGAGAATATTAAATTCTTCAGGGTCATACTCTAGATCTGCGTCTTGCACTACGATAAAGTCTCCAGTAGCTTCCCGTATACCTGTATGCAAAGCAGCGCCTTTACCTTTATTTACCTCGTGGTGAAAAAGTTGTATTTGAAAATCAGCATTGGCATGTTGATATGCCATCAATTGACTATAGGTATCATCCGTAGATGCATCATTGATGACAATGACTTCCTTTTTAGTCCCTTCTAAGAGCTCAACCTGCTGAATCTTATCCAAAATCAAGTGAACCGTTTTCCCTTCATTGTAGACAGGAATGACAATAGATAAGGTGTGAGTGGAGTTCATAATTCAGCTTCAGAGCGAAAATTACTAAAGGCAGATTGATTTTTGAAATAAATCTAGAACTACTGCGATTAGTATTTCTATCGCTTTTCAGTCAGGCTTACTAAATATTAATTTTCATTAGGCCTTGATCAATTCTTCTATCTTTTTTTCGAGATCTGCACCCTGTGGATTAATGGCTGCAATTTTACCTTTCTTATCTACCAAATAGATTCTAGGGATCCTAGAAGCACCATATAGCGGAGAGAATTTTCTAGCTTTATCTACTACTTGATAAGGCCATACCAATCCATCCTTTTCTATTGCATCTACCCACTTTTCATTACTACCTCGCTCTAGTGCTACGTTCATAATGGCAAATTTATCCTTATCATACTTGTTGTATAATTTGACCAACTTAGGATTTCCATACCTGCGACATGGACCACACCAGCTCGCCCAAAAGTCTACCAAAACTACCTTTCCATTCAATTCACTAAGTGTCATGATTTTCCCATCGGGATTAGGTAGCGCTATATTGGGTGCATATTCCCCTATTTTTAGTGGTCCTTCAGCTGCTTTAGCACGAGCTCTTTTATTAGCATCGTTCATTGATTTCTTGATGGCGCTATCGTAATGACTTATCAATTTAGAGGTAGGATCAGCAGCCCTCAAGTTACTCAAGGATTTCAAATGTGCTCCATTACTCTGACCACCATAATTAAGACACCTACTTGTCATAAAACTTTGCATATAAGGATGCTTAGGTGTATTTGTCATATCCGTGAAGTCCCTCAATGTTATATTTCCTTTCCTATATCTTTGAAAATATACTTGCAGCACTCTTGACCCTTCCGAGCCAGTTACCTGGTAATCTCCTTGGATAGGATTATTAGCTATTGCGCTAAGCATCAATTCATTTTCTTCATCGCTTTCATAGACAAATGGATAGATATTGGTATTATGCTGTAATAGATATGCGGCCTTTACTGCATTAGGCACTTCAAATTTATACTCCCCATTCGCCCCTAAAGCAGCCTTTTCTATTACCGTAGAATTTCCATCATATCGCAATAAAGCAATATCCCCACTACCTCCTTCTATCTGACCACTGATTCTAAATCCATTTTCCACCTTGGGTTCTGCACAGGAAAACAATCCTAGCAAAACAAAGAAAAAGATATAGTTGATATTCAATATACGTTTCATGTAAGTATTAATTTTTTATTCTAAGAGTTACAAGTTGTAAAAAATATTCCTTAATTGCCCAAAATTAGCGGCAATCCTTCCTCTCCCCCACCGATAATAATCACCTTTGAGTTCGGGGACTTTGCCACTTCTAAGGTCGCTTCGATACCTTTATCCTTCAAGATATTATCTGTTAGTGACTTATTAAGCAAATCATTCGCCTTAGACTTTGCTTCCGCCTCAATCACTTTACGTTCTGCCTCTTGTCTCTCCTGGTCAAGTATATATTCAAACTTCAAGGCCGTCTGCTCCGCCTCCAGTTTTTCTTCAATCGCTTCTTTCACTGTAGGAGGCAATCCGATATCTTTTATCAAGACCGCATCCAAGATGATGTGCTTATTGGTGATGGCATCTCTCGTTCGTTCAAATATTTCTGTTTGAATGGTCTCCCGTTTACTAGAGTACAATTCTTCAGGGAGATACTTACCTATGATTTCACGTGTTGCCGCTTTCAGGTCCGGAATCACAATACTAGTTTGGTAATTGGATCCTACCTCATTATGCAAAAATGCAAGCTTGCTTGGAGTAGGCTGATATCTATAAGAAACGTCAATTGTGATATTTAATCCATTCTTAGATAGCACTTGCATTTTCTCATCTGCTTGGTTAATTCTCACATCATATACATATAGCTTATTCCATGGAGCTATCACGTGAAAGCCTTGATCATATGGTTCACTATTCATATCCAGACCACCCCCAAAACGCTTAAACAAGACCCCTCTATGACCTGCGTCGATAGTGACAAAGAGACTATTGGATAGCGCTATTACAAGGATGATCAGCACAAATGCTATAATACCAAGAGATGCGATTTTATTTTGATTCATTTTGTTGTGTTTTAATTCTAGTGTAAGATAAAGTAAACTTGTCTCAAAATTATGTTATTCCGACACAATGCCTATCAATTTTCGCTGTAGACACCATATATATGGACTAAACTGTATCTTTATCATAATACAGCAATGCTAAGCCATTAAGATTCAAACCATAAATGACGAAATATACCTGTTTAACATTTTTATTCTTTGTTAGTTTATTTGCTAGTTCTTACGGCCAGAATGTAGACAAACTTACCTTTTTAGACACTCCTGACACTCTACACACTAAGCGTGCCCTCACGGTAGGAATTACAGCGGCAACCTTATACACCAGTACCATTATCGCAGTAAATGAATTTTGGTACAAAGACTTTCCTAGAACTTCTTTTCAAACATTCAACGATTGGGGCGAATGGGAAAATATGGACAAATACGGACATGGCTTTAGTGCCTATGCAGAAACAAAAATATTTTACCATGCTACTAGATGGACAGGTTTGTCCGATAAAAAGTCAGCTATTGCAGCCGTCGCTTTTAGCACTTTAGCACAGACATCTATAGAAGTACTGGATGGCCACTCCGCCAACTGGGGTTGGTCCTGGCATGATGTCGCATTCAATACGGGCGGCACTTTGCTTTTTGGCATCCAGCAATTTACCTGGGGTGAGCAGCGAATTAAAATGAAGTTTAGCTATACGCCTATTTCGTACAGCACCACACCCATCATCAGAGATGACATTAGTTCCAGCATCTTAGACAGAGCACAAGAATCATTTGGGACAGGTCCAGCAGAAAGACTACTAAAAGATTACAATGCCCAAACGATATGGCTATCTACCAATATTAAATCCATTCTTTCTATTAGAAATGAAAAATTTCCAGCCTGGTTAAATATTGCGGTAGGCTACGGAGGTGAAAACATGCTCGGTGCATTTGGCAACGGCTGGGTAAGAAACGGACAACGATTCGCCCCAAGTGATTTTGAACGACACCAACAGTTGTTTCTCTCCTTCGATATTGACCTAGAAAAACTTCCCGTTCGCAACAAAGCGCTTAAAGGAATTTTGAAAATCCTTAACCTCATTAAAATACCATCGCCCACTATGGAGTTTAATACTTTAGGACAAGGAAACTTCCATTGGATCTATTTTTAAATACCCAACTATGAACAAAACAGTCTATACCATATTTTTTTTTATTGCTCTACTCCACACCTCATTTGCCCAAAATGTGATGTGTGGCCACGATATGGTGCGAGCCAATATGGAGAAAATGTACCCTGGCTATCAAAAGTATGTAGATCAAACTTTTGAAGACGCTAAATCTCATGCAAAAAATATAAGGCAAACCAATACTACATACACGATACCAGTTGTCATTCATATCGTTTGGAAAGAGGAGGAAGAAAAAATCGACTCTTCCTTAATTCTTTCACAGATAGATATACTGAATGAAGATTTTCAAAGACTAAATGAAGATGCAGATGAAGTCAGAGATGAATTTGTAGACGTGGTCGGCAATCCTATGATAAACTTTGAGCTAAAAGACATTATATATACGCAAACAGCATCCGACTATGATGTGAATATTTTCACTGGCGCCCTTCCAGATGAAGTCAAATTTTCTAACCAAGGAGGAAGCGACGCTATTAATACAGAAACCCACTTGAATATTTGGATCTGTAAAATTCAACCTATCATTTTTGCGGGACAATTTGGCGGACAATTACTTGGCTACGCCTACCCACCCAACGATTTGGACAATTGGCCAAAGGGCGCAGATTTTCCCGAAGGCGAATTTGAAGGAGTTGTACTCGACTATAGAACAGTCGGCAGAAATAACCCTTTCCCGATACAAATTCTCCCTGACCAAGAAGTAACCTTATCAAAAGGGCGTACTGCTGTACATGAAGTAGGACACTATCTTGGACTCAGGCATACTTGGGGTGACGCAGACCCTGGCTTTCCAAATAGCTGTAATGTTGATGATGGGATTCAGGACACACCCAATTCAGGAATACAATCTATGTTTGACTGCAACCTTTACCAAAACTCATGCAACAACAGCCCTTTTGATCTTCCAGACATGATAGAGAACTTTATGGATTCCGCAAGTGAAAACTGCCAGAACAGTTTTACCGCTGGTCAAGCCGCACTCATGAGAGGTATATTAGAAACCAGTAGATGCGTACTCGTAGATGCTTGTCAGGAAGTATCTACTAGGCAACTTATCACCGTACCTATCAACATACAACCCAACCCTAGTACTGGCATTTTTAGCATCAAGGGTCAAGATCTAATTCTTTCTAATTTTCATTTTACCTTATTCAATAGCGCAGGTGTTACATTCCCGCTCCCACTCCACAACAAGACTATTGACCTGACAGATTTTCCACCTGGGGTATACTTTTTACAAGGTCAAGATGAGACCAATCGCATACAGCAAAAATTAATAAAAAAGTAGATAGCTTGTAGAATACAAAAGGGGGCTTGAATCAAATGATTCAAGCCCCCTTTTGTATAAATGTATATTACAAATTAATTTTGCTTCAACACAAAACGCTTTGTAAATTTCTGTTTATTCTTTTCTACTTGAAACATATAAATACCACTTGGCTTATCATTCAAATCAAAAGATTTACTAAAGCTTCCATCAAACGTATCCAATAACATTTCTTCTATCACTTTTCCATCCAAAGAAATAATGCGTACACTCAATGACTCTCCAATTTTCAGTGGGTCCATACTAAACTGTACTTTGACCTCTCCCTGTGAAGGGTTTGGACTCAGGTCAAAATCTTTTATTTTGATGGCTCCTCCTGTTTCAAAATTTGCTCGATCTTTTTCCTTATCAGACTTTTTTATGATGATGCGTTCTATAGTATTAGAAGTATTATTTTCAAGTCCTCCATTGCGTCTAGCTGGTTTTTGCAATGTCGCTCGCAAGGTTTTATTCCTCCCCTCTCTGCTGACTTTCAGCTTGAGTTCATCTCCTATCTGGTGCCCTTTGATAGTAGCTATCGCATGATCTATGCCTAATACTTCAGCTTTATCAATCTTGGTGATTTTATCTCCAGCTTGCAATCCAGCTTTCTCTGCAGCACTTCCTTTCAACACCTCATCTATAATCACCTCATCACTATCCGAACCTTTTAGTATCACTCCGAGAGACGGTCTATTCTCATCCATCTTTTTCACTCTGTGACGAACATGAGGTCTTTGCTGGCTCCGCTTTTCCACCCACATATTTCTATCGGTCACAAATTCATCGTAGTCACTCAATTCGATATCTACTTCTTTTGATACTCCATCTCTAAGATAAACCAAACTTACTGTTTCACCAGGCAAGTAAGCCTTTACCACTTTACTCAGCGAATCAAAATTATCTATTTTCTTTCCATCTATCGACACGATGATGTCTCCAACTTGTAGACCCATAATTTCAGCGGAAGATCCTTCTACAATACTCCCGATAGGTAATCCCTCTTCGACTGGTACAGTGGCAGTGATACCTAAAAATGCCAAACCCTCGGCTGACTCTTCTCTTTCTATAAAAAATATTTTCTCCCCCTCTCCTATTTCTATATCTTCTCCATCCAACAAACCCTCTAGATCAAAATCTTCGCCTTCTTCAAACTTCAAGATGCGGACTTTCTTATCTCCAAAATCCCCATCCTGAAC
>CAKZVJ010000017.1 GCA_937923345.1 uncultured Saprospiraceae bacterium | reverse complement strand
AAAAGGAAGCAGTGATCTCATCATCTAGTTGAAGTAGTCTTTCATCTTATCAAAGAATCCTTTTTCAGATTTTCCTGGAGAAGGATCAAAATTAGCTAGGGTCTTCATCTCTTCTAGCAATTCTTTTTCTCTACTGCTTAGTTTCTTTGGCGTCCAGATATTTACATGAATCATTTGATCCCCTTTACCATAGCCTTGCACCGCAGGAAGTCCTTTGCCTTGAAGTCTAAACATTTTGCCCGCCTGTGTTCCAGGAGGTACTTTGATTTTAACTCTCCCTCCTATCGTCGGTACCTCTACAGAAGTTCCTAAGGCAGCATCTGCAAAGTTGAGATACAATTCGTAAATCAGATTGGCCCCATCCCGCTGTAGATGCTCGTGTGGCTTCTCTTCAAACTTCAGGATAAGGTCACCCGCTGGTCCGCCTTTGGCACCAGCATTTCCCTTCCCTCTTACTGACATCTGTAGAGATTCATCTACACCCGCAGGGATGTCTAACTCTAAGGTCTCTTCTTCATATTTTCTTCCTTCTCCTTTGCAGCTTCCACAGTTTGCCGTGACCATTTGGCCAGAACCACTACAAGTGGGACAGCTCACGGTAGTCTGCATTTGACCTAGGAAGGTATTTTTCACCTGCCTTACGATACCACTTCCTCTACAGGTGCTACAAGTACTTACCGAGTTGGCATCCTTAGCCCCATTGCCCCCACAAGTCTTACACTCAACTTGCTTCTTGACTTTGATTTTTTTCTTGACACCTTTGGAGATTTCTTCTAAAGTAAGCGCGACTTTGATACGGAGATTGCTCCCCTTCTGTCCTCGTGCCTGACGTCTACCGCCACGACCACCGCCGCCGCCGCCAAAGAAAGAATCAAAACCACTGTCTCCGAATATATCTCCAAACTGAGAGAAGATATCTTCCATATTCATACTGCCACCACCAAAGCCGTGTCCCGCATTGCCCCCTACTCCAGCATGACCAAAGCGGTCATACTTTGCACGCTTATCTGCATTGCTGAGTACTTCGTAAGCTTCTGCCGCTTCTTTGAATTTTTCTTCTGCTGCTTTATCATCAGGATTACGATCTGGGTGATACTTCATAGCAATCTTTCGATATGCCTTCTTTATTTCTTTATCATCTGCCCCTTTGCTTACGCCCAGTATTTCGTAAAAATCTCTTTTAGCCATGCTAATTTATTGTGTATAATCTAGAATTACTTACCCACTACTACTTTAGCGTGGCGTATAATTTTATCGTTGAGTAGATAGCCTTTTTCTATGGTGTCTACGACCTTGCCTTTCATCTCTTCATTAGGTGCGGGGATCTCCGTCACCGCTTCGTGCATTTCTGCATCAAATACTTCACCCGTCGTTTCCATTGCTGAAAGACCGAGTCCTTTGAGGGTGGTATGCAATTTATTGTAAACCATCGTCACTCCATCAGGAAACACCTCTTCGCTCCCTTCATCGTCTGAGATCTTCTTTGCTCTATCAAAATCATCTAATACTGGAAGCAATTTGGATAAGGTATCTTTCGCAGCGTTACTCATCATATCGATTTTCTCCTTGACGGTACGCTTTTTATAGTTTTCAAATTCAGCCAGTAGGCGAAGTTGCTTGTCTTTCAATTCCGCTTTTTCTGCCTCCAACTCCTTGATTTGAGATTGGTCTGCGTCTTGTGGATCCCCACCTTCTTCCGTATCTACATTTTGATCTTGTTCAGCTACTTGGTCCTGTAGCTCTATGTCTTGCTCTTCTGCTTCTTTATTTTTCTTTTTTGCCATTTTGTTTTTCCATTTTTTGAACATACAATGGGAGTGCATTTACTATGCCACTGGCTTTTTTGCGCCATTTTGACAGATTGTGAATAAAATAGGCTGAAAATAAGTCCAATCACTTGCCATCTAGCGTTTTTTCTATCTCCTCAAAGCTCATATTGACGCCCATAATACTGCCATCGGGAGCGATCAAATACTTAGTAGGAACCTCTCTTACACCGTACAATCCAGTCGCAATTTCAGCATTCAGCAGCTTGAAATTCGTAATGGGGTCAAAGATATGATAATCCCAATCTAATCCCAGCTTGTCAATGGCCCGTTTTGTACGATCCTCGCTGCCTTCTCTTTCTAGCGCAACACTAACTATTTCAAATCCCTCCGCATCTCGGATTTTGGCATTTTCATACTTCTTGTTGAGTGCTATGAGGTGAGGAAATTCGACTCGACATGGACCACACCAGGTCCCCCAAAAATCCAGCAACACATACTTACCCCGCAAATCTTCTAAAGAGAAATCCCGTCCATCCATCAGTGTGGTGGAAAAGTTAGGGGCTATTTCTCCTCCTCCATATTTGGGGGCCATGAAAAAGCCCTTCCCTACATAGAATAAAGCGGCTGCAATAATCAGCAAAACGATTGACCTTATAGACTTACTCATGTTATTAGCTTATTTTGAGTCCACTCCGAAAAGTCACGAAACCTAAAAATGGCTCTTTTGGCGATATTTTTCATTTTCTCAATCCACTGATAATCAATCATCACTGAATTTCGAGAATAAAAAATCTCATCCAAATTAGCCCATTTTTTGCAATCCGCTACTTTCCAAAGTGGACTCATTTTTTTACGAATTCAATTCTATATACTACCTTGTTGGTCACAAATATAAAGAGACTCATGATAATAGATCCTAAAGATACCCCTACTGCTGATTTGCATCAATATATGCTGGGTTCAGTAGCGCCTCGCCCTATCGCACTGGCCAGTACGATAGATGAAAACGGGGTGGCTAATGTAGCCCCTTACAGTTTTTTTAATGCCTTTAGTTCTAATCCTCCGATTGTTGTTTTTTCCTCCAATCGGAAAGTAAAAGACAATACCACCAAAGATACTTTGCACAATATACAAAGTAACAAAGAGGTAGTAATCAATGTTGTGTCGCATGATATATTGCGCCAGATGGCCATCAGCAGTGTAGCCTTTGGACCTAAGGATAGCGAATTTGATAAAGCAGGTTTTACGCCCTTGGCTTCGGATTTGGTCAAGCCTTTCAGAGTAAAGGAGTCGCCTGTGCAGATGGAGTGCAAAGTCAGTGATATCATCCCCCTAGGAGAACATGGGGGAGCAGGTCATCTTATCATCTGCCACATCGTGCGTATGCACATTGATGATCGCATCCTCGATGCAGAGCAAAAAATAGATCCACAAAAAATAGACTTGATGGGTAGGATGGGTCGCGCATTCTATACACGTGCATCTGGCGACTCCATCATGAAGGTATATCAGAACGTGGGCAAAATATGCCTGGGTTATGATCAGATCCCTGAGCATATCAAAACTTCTAGTATCTTATCTGGAAATGATGTAGCCCGTATCGCTGGCCAGTTGGCTTTTCCCACGGAGGAGTTATTAAGCAGCACGGTTAATGAGTATGAAGGTGTTTTACAAAGTGGTGAGCCTGAAAAGGTTCATGCTATTGCGAAGGATTTGATTGCTAGTGAAGAGGTCGAAAAAGCTTTTGCTTTGTTGATGAATCAAAAGGTGTAGGCTATTTATTTCTCACACTAGTCGATGTCCGTCCAAGAAGTACAAGATTTCAAATCAAACAAAAAAAATAAATGTGTTGGTCGATGGGTGCACCCATCGATTCCATACGCTCGTCTGAGTTGTCGTAAGAATAGGAATCAAAGCTAAACGATCGTATTGCATCGAGGGCGAAGCTACTTGCGGTAGGACACAATTAATTTCTACACAGTAAAGACCAAAAGTGCTGAAGAGCCTGTTCCGATGCATCGGAACACGGCTACAACAAAGCGATGGATGGAATCCATCGTTATTAGTCAATATCATGCGAACCCTGTTAGGGTGCCACACAAGTCAAATACATAATAAATGTAGGGTACACACACATTCTTAATATCCTACTGCGGCGTACTTTCAGCACTTATAGCACTATTTAATCTTTACGATGGGTTTCACCCATCGCTTTGATGTTTGCACGCCTTCAGCGTTTGGTAATATGCTCGAATAAAATTGATTATATATAATTCAATTTCCGGTATCTTTTTAGGTTGATGCATTAAATAAGAATATTGAAAAATGTTTAAGTTATTGTATGTATGGGACAAAGCTAGACACGTATAGGGCATCAAGGTTGAAAACCTCGACGAACGATATCAGAAGAAAGAATAAGTAGTGCAAATGCACTACTTATTCTTTCTCTTATTTTGTCGATAGTTGTGTCATCCGATTGACTGATCGCGACGTGTCGAAGACACCCAAGCTCGACAAGGCGGAGGCCGCGTTAGGGGCTAATACCAGTTACATCTGAGAATGTCGCATATATTTTGACAGAATTTCTCAAGCTCGGCGTTAAAAATACTCGAGATAGCTAAGAGGAATTAGTGTTAGCTGTCGCAGGCTTGCTCCAGTTCCCTTCTTATTTAGGCCCACTGGGCCTAAATTGCTTCGCAACAGTCGGTCATCTTGATCTTAAAAAATTCTTATCAAAATCTAAACCGACATCTTCAAATGAAAATGATATAAGGATGGAAATGGGCCCGATAGGGCAAGAACGTACAGCCTGACGCCTCCCGTTTTCCGGGATGGCGGGGATCCCAAATATCAATGCACGTAAATCAACTTAAGTGTGCGCTCGCCTACTCCTTCTGCATATACCGAGCGTTATTTCCATCCCACCACATATCACCTCCTACCAGGAGTCTTGCTCTTACATTGTTTACATTTAGGTCCGTCTGAAAGGTAGCTTGGGCACAATTGACATTGTATGTTCTACTTTTCTGTTTTGCTGTTTTTTCATTATCCACATATTTAAAAGCGGATAATGAAAAAATAAAACAGCAAAATACAGCAGATAAAAAATATCTCATTTTTCGTTTTGTATCAATTACTTCACGCAGATCACCTTGAGCACTCTTTCCCCTACTCCTTTTGCTTGTACGTGGATCAAATACGTGCCGCTGGTGATGGAAGCTTCACTCACATCCCACTCAATAGTCGAACCCTGCTCAGCTTGCACATTTCCATCCAGTTCAAATTGTTTAACGAACATACCCTCCATATTGTAAATAGTTACTGTTGATTGTGGTGGTAGATTGCTGATGTTTACTATATGCGAAGATGCGTTCGCATGTGAGGAAGCCATTACCAGATTGGGCGATACGCTTATATTAGCAAGGGCATTATTTTGTTCTCCAGGGGAATCTGTAGATGTCGTTCCATCTAGTCTCGCGCTATATAGCCGCACATTTCGCCTGCCTTCTAAATAAGGACTTTCTTGTCCTCTTTCTGTAACTGGGCTAAAAGTTTCGTACTTGTTATGTGCATAGGCTAGGGCCATATAATAATAAGTCGTTTGATCGTCAAATGCTACTCCTGTAAACAAATCTGTACCCAACTCAAAAGTATTCTCTATCCCTTCATTTTTCCCTTCCACTTTTAATATGGGTTCCCATACGATGGGATTGTCAAGTGGACCGGCGAGAGGATTTCTTACCGCTTCCCAGTTGAAAATCTCGATGGCATCGTTTTCGAGGTCGCTCTGAAAGGCAAGTCTAGCTTTTTCTGGATTATCTAAATCTTCTCTAGTAACATTTTCATCTGCCAACTGATATACAAGATATCCCTCAAATCTATAGGAACCTTCCTCTACTGAAAAATTTGGTGGGACTAAGGTGTTGCGTTCTCTATATGCCTCGTTTGCATTATTGGAAGTGATGGGACTGTTCGATAATTCAAAAATGAAATTTTGATCTTGTACTTCTATGCTTACATCTGGAGAATCAGGTCCATCCAATTTATCAAAACAAGAATCAAACATACCTTGTGCGAGATCATCCGCTCTAAATAATCTGCCCATATCTGGACAAGGATAAGTAACATCTGGCACCCAAGGTATACCAATAATCAATTCATTGACTTGTCCAGGATCTAATCTAAATGGTCCAGCGGATTGAACAGTTCTTCTATCTTGAAGGGGTAAACTTGCACCGCACATAGTCCATCCATCTGAGCTATTTGGTTCATCATGGAAGGCAAATTTTGTAATCTCCGTACCACCAAAACCATCTCCACCAACGGTCATAGGAGTGCCATCAAGCCAAACACCAGACAAATAATTATAATACTCTTGTGGTGTATTGGGATCTATCATAATAGGATTTGTTGTGCCGGTTGGTCTATTAAAGAAGATGAATGAGGTCATTCCTATTTCGACAATAGTATCAAATGCTTGACCGAAATCTGGATCCATCAACTCGCCATTAGGCCCAAAAACTTTAGGTGCTAAAGGGCCTCTAAAGAAATCTACTCCAAGGTAAGGGACTTGCTCACCATAGGTGCCAACGCCTCCCGTGCAGCTAGTACCAGAAGATCCATCTACTGCATCTTGGTTATAAACATACATTAAATCTCGAATGGTGTCACATCCAACAAAGTCGTCTTCGGAGCATCCCAGATCTGCGTCTAGCCAGATACCAAATATGGTTTTCTCTCTGCTTTCTGCTGCTTTATTTACTAATTTAAATCGTGTAAATGTCATATCGTTTAGTGCATCCTCTGTGTTGTATGCAAAAGCTTGACCATGAACCTCCATTCGTAAAGGGTCTGCACCAGACTCGGTATGTATATTACCCGCATCGTTAAATATCCAATATTGCATACCATCTGCATATTGGGGCTCAATGCATCCTCTAATTTCAATAATTGGATAATCTCCAAATTGTGGAGTATATAAACCATCTCCGTTTTCATCCCAAAAGGGAGCAAGGCCTTGTGTCGCATCCGGTAATTGAAAATCAAATATCTCAAAGAAAAATTCATTTCCTAAGGCGGGCCAGCCTAATACACTATTTGGTATTTGAGAAACTTCATAGGGTACATTATCCGCCAATGCTTGTTCGTATTGTGCAAGGTGCAAATCTATTTCTATACCGGTCACTGCAAATATCTTGTCCCAATCTCTACAAGTCTGCTCTTGTGTCACACCACCAGATGTGAGCGGTCCTGGCCAATAATCAGAACTACCTGAAGCTGTTCCAAATTGCTGAGCGGCCACCTTCAGATTACCCATAGGGTCAAAGCCTCCCATCCATACTGCCCCTGCAAATATTGCAGACACCTCTGGTACGCCTGGAGCTGGCTTTGGGACCACATAGTGTGCGTTATTGCCATCCCACCATAAATCTCCACCCACTAAAAGTCGGGCTCTCACATTGTTGACATCCAGATCAGACTGCGCCGTAGCTTGGGCGCAATTTTGATTAAAGATGTTTTGCTTGCTTTGTTTTTTAGGTCTAGCTGCATCAGGATATGTGAATGCGGATAAAGAAAAAATCAGAATACAAAATATAGATGTGATTAGATATTTCATTTTTCGTTTCGTTTAGTTTTGAAAATCTTTGTTTAGCTATGGTTCGACAATGATTATTAAATCGATATTAATATCCATTACCGAACCCTTCTTTAGCCTATTATCAGTTTATAGTAATCAGTTTTAGAACCCGCTCGCCAATGCCTGCTGCTTGTACATGGATGAGATATACACCCCCAGAAACAGATGCTCCATCCGCAGTTTTCAAATTCCATTCTAAGTCGAACTTTTGTTCACTTTGAGGATTTCCCTCTACTTGGAATTGTTTAACAAATCTACCATCCAAGGTATACACTGTCACTACGGACTGTCCCGGAAGGTTTACTATATTAACGACATCAGAGACTTGATTACTGCCCGTATTCGAAGTGGCTAAAACTGGATTTGGGTAAACGCTTACTTCATCTAATGCAGTAGTAGACTCCGGTAAGGAGATGGCAGAGGTCGTTATCGACTTATCTATACCAAATTCATAACTTGGGTAGGCTTCATTATCATTTGTCCCTAAAATACGACTGTAGGGATTGTCCACTCTTAGGCTCACTACCGTTTCCGTTGGAACTAAGCCTTCTGTATAAGACAACATCGGAATTTCTGAACCTAAACCTATTCCTGCCCAAGTAATCAATTCTACTGCATCTATTCTTCTAAAAGTTAGTGTTTCTTCTAGTTTTTCTTTGATGAATGCGCATTCATCGTAGGGCTGTCTTGTTACATACATATAATGCATGCCTCCTAAGACAAGCGAGAATGCACTTGGAGTAGAATTTGGTGGCGCTGATAATGCTGTCTGTGCCGAAGGGTTAAACATCATATCAGATCCGTTTACACTTTCTAGTGATGAAGCGCTAATTGCATTATCACCAAAAGCAGAATTTTCCCCAAAAAAGAGATTGAGTCTGGTGCCTGTTTCTACATCAATAGCATATCCTGGAAACCAAGCCAATCCTGTACCGGTGCCATCAGGATCTGGTCTGCCGTCTCCATCATTGTCTTCTTTACTCACTGATGGTCTTGCGACCACTTCAAAATTGGCTTTCCCATCATCCAATTCAATTCCTTCAGATGTAAAATATCGATTTCCGGTTTCGATAACTACGCATCTACTCCATTTTGACTTGTCGTTGGTGAATACAATATCAACGTTGTTTAATCGCTGCAATGGATTTCTAGCTTGGACAATACCGGACTGCGGAAACAACCATGATGGTGTAGCATATATTACATCTCTCAAGGTCCAATCCATCAATGTATAAGGAGCGAAGTGACCGGTACCCAGATTTGTATATGCTTGGAATGGATCCGCATCATGGTTAATTTCCCCAAGGTCAGTCGATTGATAATGCAAATCATAGTTTTCTAATCCTGATATATTATCGGCATTATCAGGTACAGGAGTCAACCAAGTTAGAGATGGGTCTGCATAACTAATCCTTTGTCCAATAGCACCATTTCTAGTATTATTCAAATCTCCTGCATCTTCGGTCTGACCAAGGATAATCGAAAAGCCGAGATCAGAAAATAATTGTTCATTCTGGCTTTCTAAATTTACATCTGCTCGACCCAAACTCTGATTGCTTTCCGCATCAAAAAGCTCCCACTGACTCTGGCCGGATTCCAATCCGTCGTTTTGATCAAATCGCAGGACATATTTGCCGTCAATAATATTAAGTGGATCTATAACCTGTACTACAATCGGAGCACCTCTTCTACTATACACAATAGGTCCATTATATAAAGAAGGTAAGATTCCGTCTTGTGCTTCAAATAATCTATTTCTTTCTTCACTAGAAAGCGATAAAAATTGACTTCCTGCTCCTCGGCCATCTAGTCTAGTCACAATGGGTTGGTCGCCGTATTCAAAGCACACTTCCTGCGCTGAAGGACTCACTCTGTACGTTTGTACATTTCTACGCCCCTCTATATAAGGAGTCGTTTGCCCTACATGAGTTACAGGATCAAACTCTTCATATTGATTAAAAGCATAGGCAAAGGCCATATAGTGATACGTCTCATCGTTGACAAGGGGCTCTCCGGTAAATAAGTCAGTGCTCAATTGGAAGGTAGTTTCGATGCCTTCATTCTCTCCCTCCACCTGAAGAGATGGTACAAACACATTTGGAGGATCAAAGGGACCAGCATCTGGATTCAAAACAGATATCCAATTGAAAATATCGGAAGCTTGATTCTCTATGTCCTTTTGGAATACAATTCTTGCTTTTTCTGGATTATCTACTTCTTCTCTAGTGACATTTTGATCGCGCAACTGATAGACGATGTAGCCTTCAAATTTGTAGGAGCGTTCATCATCAGAAAAATTAGATGGACTAAGCGGATCTAGCTCACTGTATCCTTGATTTCTATTATTAGATGTTACTGGATCGTTTGATAGTATGCCAATTAGTTTTTGATCTTGTGCTATCCAATCTACATCGGGAGCATCTGGGCCGTCCAATATATCAAAACAAGAATTAAAAAAGCCTTGTGCTACATCATCGGCGCGGAAAAGTCGCCCCATATCTGGACAAGGATAGGTAACATTAGGCACCCAAGGTACGCCAATAATCAATTCATTGACTTGGCCAGGATCTAATCTAAATGGCCCGGAAGACTGCACCGTTCTCAAATCTTCTAAGGGTAGATTTTCTGTACACATTGACCACCCGTTCTCGTTATTGGGCTCATCATGAAAAGCAAATCTTGTTTCTTCTGAACCTCCAAATCCATTGCCGCCGATAGTCAAAGGGGATCCATCTCTCCATCTTCCTGCTAAGTAATTATAATATTCTTGTGCATCGCTTGGATCTACCATATTAGGATTAGTGGTGGCACTAGTACGATTGAAATAGATAAAAGAGCTCATTCCTATTTCCACAATGGTATCAAAAGGCTGATTGGGTAATGGATCAAGACATTCTCCATTTGGGCCCAAAACTTTAGGGGCCAAAGGTCCTCGAAAAAAATCAACTCCTAGATAAGGTATCTTGTCGCCGTAGGTATTGGCTCCTCCTGCGCAGTTCGATCCATTGCTCCCATCGACAGCATCACTGTTATACACGTACATCAGGTTTCGGGAGGTGTCACAGCCTACGTAATCATCTGCTCCACAGCCCAAATCAGGATCAATCCAAATTCCAAAAATGGTATTTTCTATACTTTGCTGTGCTCTATTGATCAACTTGTACTTGGTAAACGTCATGTTGTCAAGTTCATCGTTGCTCTCAAAAGCAAAAGCCTGCGCTTGAATCTCCATATTGATAGGATCTCCCCCAGATTCTGTATGCACATTCCCTGCATCGTTAAATATCCAATACTCCATCTGATCTGCATAGTTTGGCACTGGGCAACCTCTTACTTCTATGACAGGAAAATCTCCGAATTGGGGATTGTACATGCCATCTCCGTTCTCATCCCAATATGGAGCCAATCCTTGTCCTGCGAGTGGCAATTCGAAACCAACTGCATCTGCAAAAAGTGAGTTTCCTAGCCCTGGCCATTCCAATACTCCCTTTGGCATGAGTGAAATATCATAAGGAACTCCATCTGCCTGTGCTTGTTCGAACTGTGCGATGTGCAAATCTATTTCCTCACCAGTCACAGAAAATATCCTATCCCAATTGGCACAGGTCTCTTGTTGAGTTATTCCATTAGGGTCTATGGGGCCTGGCCAGTAATCAGAAGTCCCCGAGGAGGTACCGTACGTTTGGGCAGCCACCTTGAGGTTGCCCGCAGGATCAAAACCGCCCATCCATATCGCACCTGCGAATAAGGAGGACACCTCTGGTTCTCCCGGAGCTGGCTTTGGAACAATATACCCTGCAGATTCTCCATCCCACCAAATATCTCCGCCAACCAAAAGCTTGGCGCGCACATTATTGATATTTAGTTCTGACTCAGCGGTAGCTTGAGCACAATTTTGATTAAAGGATTTGGTTTTACTTTTTGAGTTTGGTTTTGGCCTATCTCCACCTCTAAAGGCGAAGGCTGAAATAAGCATAAGACTCAATACGGTAGTTAGGAAATATTTCATTTTTCGTTGTTTTAGAATTTAGCCACAGCAATCGGGGAATCCACTACAATTTAAAAATAGCTATATTCAAAAAGAAAAACGAGTCAAGATTATCTATAAATCAGGTTTCTGATTAGGATAGGTAAACTATCCACTAAGCGATAGGTGGTGGCTTGGCATTTGAAAAAGACTCATTTCAATTTTTGTTTTTCATTTTAATTTGTCATGTACATTGAGGTCTAGATATATGGGTGTACCCATTTTCTTATTCCAGGTTTAATTGCCAGGAAACGCCAAATCTATCTTCTACGAAACCAAATTTTTGACTGAATCCGTAGTTGTTTAAGGGCATCATCACTTTACCATTTTCTGATAGTTTTGCGAACAAACTGTCTAGCTCATTTTCATTTTTGCAGCTTATAAAATTAGAGACTGCTGGTGTAAATCCCCAAGCGTGTATGGGTGGGCTATCGCTACACATAAACAAGTTGCCATTCAATTCAAAGGTGGCGTGCATGATGATTCCTTCTTTGCTAGGTCCATCTTTTCCCCAGCGCTTTACCTCAATAATTTTGGAATTATCAAAAAGACTTATGTAAAAATTCATCGCCTGCTCTGCGTCTTCTTTTTGAAAGGTCAAAAAAGTAGCAATATTTCCTTTCGATTGATTTATGTTGGCTAGCTCTGCCCGCAATTGTATTAACTCTGCACTTTGTTCTTTGTTAAGTTTGTAATCAGAACAGCTGCATGCTAAAATAAGTGCCAGTAAGGATGCAATGAGTATTTTCATATTTGAATATTTTTTACCGAGCCTAAAAATACATAAACTCACTTAACTTAAGTTTCGGTAGTTCTTTAAACTAGTTGATGAGTCCTAAATTATTTCTAAGTGACTATCCTTTTATTGTACCGTAAAATTTGAATACTCCGTTTGCTACTGACTTCTCATTCTTTACTTTATTAGGTAATTCACTACATTGTTAACTAAAATTAATTTTCGGTAGTTAATACGGCAAATTTGTCATTTCACAATGAAATTTTTTCTAATAAACTATTCTTGATTGCTGTTCTTTCATGTTCTTTTTTCCCATGACTGAACGTTGCTTGCAAAAAAGATACAATGTATCTTTTTAGTGAAGGAACCACAAACTACGGCTTGTGGCTTCAAAGTAGTTCTTTTTTGATTATAAAATTCACTAGCCTCAACAAGTTTGTCT
>CAKZVJ010000016.1 GCA_937923345.1 uncultured Saprospiraceae bacterium | reverse complement strand
ATTTCTTTTTCCAATTGATAAGACAAGTCCTTCACTACGTCTGTATCTTGAAAAGGAAGCTTGCTCGCCAGTAGATTAACTCCGTTGACTTGCTGTACTTCTTTGATCAAATCTTTCTTGATGCTTTGCGCTTGCGCGGCGAGCATCTGACTGATTTGTTTTTTCAGACTCTTATTTTCTTCTTGCAAATCGCTGACGGACTTCACCACATTAGGTGTATTTTTAAACAGCCCTTTGACATTATTTAAAGTCATCACTTCCTCATTGATATACTTTCGAGAAGCCTCCCCCGTGATGGCCTCTATCCTACGGATACCCGCCGCCACACCAGACTCAGATAGAATTTTGAAATAGCCAATCTCACCCGTCGCCTTGACGTGGGTACCTCCACATAGCTCGGATGAAAAGGCCTGGTCAAAAGTTATCACGCGCACCTTATCTCCATACTTCTCACCAAACAACATCATCGCACCACGCTCCTTGGCTTCTTCTAGAGGAATATCTCTTCCCTCTTCTAAAGGAATGTTGGCCATTATTTTTTCATTGACCAAATCCTCAAGTATAGCCACCTCCTCTGGAGTCATCTTACCGAAGTGAGAAAAATCAAAACGCAATTTTTTGTCTCCTAGATCCTGCCCCTTTTGAGTGGCATGCTCACCAAGTACTTGATGCAAACCCGCATGCAAAAGATGCGCAGCAGAGTGATTGCGTTCTGTCGCCGTTCGCTTGACGTGATTGACTTCAGCTTTCACCGCGCCATCAAAGCTGGACGGAAACTTTTTGACCACATGCACGATCAAGTCATTTTCTTTTTGTGTATCAATGACCGGAATTTTTTCCTCTCCAAAAAACATCAATCCCGTATCTCCATGCTGCCCACCACTCTCCGCATAAAATGGAGTCTTGTTAAGCACAATCTGATATTCGTCTTTCTTTTTGTTTTTTACCGTTCTGTATTTTACCACGGCGGCATCCTCTACGACAAGGTGATCGTAACCGACAAACTCCACGGAAGGGTCTGCCATCAACTCTGTCCAATCCCCTACCGCTTTCTTTGCATCTGCTCTTGATCTATCTTTCTGTTCTGCTAGTGCTTTTTCGAATCCTACATCGTCCACCTTCACCCCATTCTCGCTAGCCATCAATCTCGTCAAATCAATTGGAAAACCGTAGGTATCAAATAACTCAAATGCATCTCGACCATTAATGGTACCCGTGCTCGTATCCAAAGAATTAAATCTGTTGATTCCTTTTTCGAGGGTGTTTAAAAAGGTCTGCTCTTCTCCGAAAATTACTTTCGATACCATTTCGATTTGCGCTTTCAGTTCAGGAAAAACAGATTCGAATTCTGAAGCCAGCAGCGGTAGCATTTTATGCAACAAAGGCTCGCGCACATCGAGGAAGGAATAGTAATACCGAACGGCCCGTCTCAATATTCTTCTGATCACATAGCCCGCGCCAGTATTGGACGGTAGCTGACCGTCCGAGATCGCGAAGGCAACCGCACGCACGTGATCTGCCACCACCCGCATGGCAATATCAGACTTTGCTGACAAGTCATAATTATAGGTGTACTTCTTACCACTCTCTTTTTCTAAAAACTGGATAAAGGGAATAAACACATCCGTATCGTAGTTAGAGGTCTTACCTTGCAGCACCATGCATAGGCGCTCAAAACCCATCCCCGTATCTATATTTTTATTGGGCAATTCTTCCAATGAGCCATCCGCCTTTCTGTTGAACTGGATAAAAACCAGATTCCAGATTTCTATGACCTGAGGGTGGTCCATATTGACCAAATCCTTACCAGGCACTTTTGCTTTTTCTTCTTCTGAGCGAATGTCCACGTGTATCTCCGTGCAGGGGCCACACGGACCCGTGTCTCCCATCTCCCAGAAATTATCCTTTCTATCAAAGTACAAGATGTTCTCCTCGGCGATCCATTTTTTCCACAACTCTACTGCTTCATCATCTGCTTCGAGTCCATCTTTTTTGTCGCCTTCAAAAACGGTCACATATACATTGGACTTATCTATTTTGAAAACGTCTATCAACAATTCCCATGCCCAAGCGATGGCCTCTTCTTTGAAGTAATCCCCAAATGACCAGTTCCCCAACATCTCAAACATGGTGTGGTGATAACTATCTATACCTACCTCCTCCAGATCATTTTGCTTACCAGATACACGTAAACATTTTTGCGTATCCGCAATGCGAGGATTATCAGGGCTTGCATTGCCTAGGAAGTAATCCTTAAACTGATTCATACCCGCATTGATGAACATGAGCGTAGGATCCGCCTTATTTACCAGCGGTGCAGAAGGCACAATTTTGTGCTTCTTCGATTCAAAAAAATCTAAAAATTGTTGTCGTATTGCACTCGATTTCATCTATCGTTGATTTATTACTTATTCTACTTAAAAAAGGCGCCCAGGTTGTCTATCTAAAACACTATTATTTTCAAAGTTAGAAGCAAATTCTTTGCTTTTTTACCAAACCCTTTTATTTTTGTACCCGTTTATTAAGATAGCGCCTTTTTAACGAAAATTGCACTTAATTAATAAACATACTACAACAAAGAGACACAAGACACCTACTAATTTTCCTACAAATGTAGCAAAATGGTGCTTTTATAAATTCTAAAAATGGGAAAAGAGAAGTTTTACTACAACGAAACTACCCTTCGCTACGAAAAGTTAAAGACGCCCCTCAAATCTAAGCTGCTTACCGCTTTAGGATTTTTGGCTATGAGTGCGGCAATGGCCTTTGTGTTATACAGCTTTGTTCCTTCGCCATTCGAACGTGCACAGACACGTGAAATCCAACAGTTAGAACTACAGCACATCGCCATGAACGACCAGGTCGAAAAAATGGGCAAGGTGCTTGAGAATCTACAAGATAGAGATGCCAACGTACATAGAATCATCTTCGGCATGGACCCCATCGACAACCAAGTTTGGAACGGCGGACAAGGGGGATCCGAAAAGTATGACTTCATCACCAACTATAAAACGACTGGTGAACTGCTTCAATCCACCCAACAAAAAGCGGACAAACTCAAAAGACAATTGGCGATTCAGTCTGAGTCTTTGGATAAAATAGAAACGGAAGCCAGCTCTAGAGAAGAGAAGCTTGCAGCAATTCCGGCGATCAAACCCATCAGAGAGGATAAATTAAAGAGAAACATTAGAGCCCTTTCTGGTTTTGGTATGCGTATGCACCCTATCTTCAAGCGTAAAAAGATGCACACCGGCATGGATTTTACTTGTCCGAAAGGAACTGACATTCAAGCGACTGGAGCAGGCGTGATAGAAAAAATAATCAAGAAGAAATCTGGATACGGTACCCATATCATCATCAACCATGGCTACGGCTACCAATCTCTATATGCCCACATGGGCTCTGTCTCTGTCAAGGCGGGCGATAAAGTTTCCCGCGGACAGATTATCGGGACAGTTGGTAACACGGGTACTTCCACCGCGCCTCACTTACACTACGAAGTGATTCATAACAACAGAAAGGTAAACCCTATTTCGTATTGCATGGATGGCCTTTCTGCCGAGGAGTATCAGTCACTCGTAGATGCTGCTGCCAAGATCAATCAATCATTTGATTAGTATAAACAAGGTGTTAGGTGTTAGGCCTTAGGTTTTAGGGCTTAGCTTTATTTTGACAGATCAATTTTCTTCTTTCGATTTAGATTCAACCCTAGCTTCCTAGTTTTGAGTTCGAATCACATTTACCAGGCCTGAACGCGTATATAGTTGAATTTATAATTCACAATTTATCATTTATAATTAGAATAGGGCGCTTATATCCCGCTATCCGCTTGTATTCGATACCCTAGATAGCTATTCAGAATAGGGCTAGTAGCGTATTCGCTGGGCGCTCATCCACTCCCAGCCCTTTCTTCATGAGCCATCCAGTGCATCTCATATCGCTACTATCGAGAGCGCGTTTTCATAGAAGGATCTAGCGGTCTAGGTGTCTAGGGATCTAGCGGTCTAGGGATCTAGGGATCTACCAATCTACCAATCTACCAATCTAGGTTGATTTTTCCAGAGTCTTTAATTTTCACTTAATTTACAGCACCTTTCTTATTCTGTAGTCGTTTAATCTTCAGATGGACCTTCCTAAAATGAAAAAAAAGGCTTACCAAACAGTGATTGGACTTGAAGTCCATATCCAACTCAACACCAAGAGTAAAATATTTTGTGGCGATAGTACCTTCTTTGGTGCGGAGCCCAACACACTCGTAAGTGCCATTTCACTAGCACATCCTGGCACCCTGCCAAAGATCAATGAAGAGGTCATTCCGAAAGCAGTAAAACTAGGCCTGGCCTTAAATAGTAAGATAAATCCAAGTAGCACTTTTGACCGCAAATCCTATTTCTATGCCGACTTGCCAAAAGGGTACCAAATCACCCAAGACAAAAATCCAATTCTTATTGGCGGTCAGCTCACCCTAGAAGATGGTAGCCAGATCAACATACACCATGTACATTTAGAAGAAGATGCAGGAAAATCTATTCACCACTTAGCGCCTCACAAAACATTACTAGACTACAACAGAGCTGGTACTCCTCTATTAGAGCTAGTCACCGAACCTGACTTTCGGTCTGGTGAGCAGGTCGAACAGTTTTTATACAGCCTCAGACAATTGATTAGATATATAGACATCTCTGATGGTAATATGGAGCAAGGCTCCATGCGATGTGATGTCAACATATCAGTACGGCTCCTAGGGGACCAACACTATAATAATCGCTGTGAAGTCAAGAATGTAAACTCCATGAAGTTCGCAAAGCAAGCCATTACTTTTGAGGTGCAGCGACAGATAGCCATCATGGAAGCTGGAGAAACAGTCGCACAAAACACACTCAATTTTAATCCTGAGACGGGAGAGACCAGCCCACTACGATCCAAAGAAAATGCTACCGACTATAGGTACTTTCCTGACCCGGATTTGCCACCCGTACTAGTAAGCCACGAGTTTATCGATAAGCTTAAAAAAGAAATGCCTAAGCTGCCATGGGTCTTAGCCCAAAATATAAAAGAAATGTATGGTATTTCTAAGGAGGATACTCGCCTCTTAATAGCAGAAAAAGAAATAGCCAATTACTTTCTAGATTACACAAAACAATATCCACACGTAAAAGCTTTTGCAAACCTACTCATCAATAAGCTCATTCCCTTTTGCAAAGTGAAGAAAATGCCCCTATCAGAATTGGCACTTAGTAAAGCAAACTTATCTGAGATGCTACAAATGGTAGCAGACAACACTATAAGCATGAGTGCGGCCACACAAAAGTTATTACCACTAATGATTTTGAATCCAGATACCTCACCTGTAGAACTCGCTGCCAAACAAGGGATTACACAGTCCTCAAACAAAGATGAACTTAGTACCTGGATAGAAGAAGTCATTGCAGAATACCCGGATAAAGTGAAAGCTTATCAAAATGGAAAAAAAGGACTTATTGGTTTTTTCATGGGCGAAATCATGAAGCGCTCAAAAGGAAAAGCTAATCCAAAGGAAACCAGCGCCTTACTATCAAAAAAATTAGAACCTTAGATTCTTTGTTTATTAGAAGGAATAAGTATTTTTAGGAAAAATACATCCCTATGAACATTAAACAGCTCAACGACGAAAAACTATATTACTCCATTGGGGAAGTAAGTAAGCTATTCGACATCTCTAGATCCCTTATCCGCTATTGGGAATCTGAATTCGAAATCCTAAAACCACACAAGAATGGCAAAGGAGAAAGAAAATTTACCAAAAAAAATATTGAGCAACTCAGCATTATTTATCACCTAGTAAAAGAAAGAGGCTTCACCCTTAAAGGCGCTAAGGCAGAAATCGAATCTAATAAAGATAAACTCGAACGAAAACACCAAGCCCTAAAAAAGTTAACAGAGCTAAAAGGATTCCTAAAAGAAATCAGCGATTCTCTGTAAAACAATTACCCTAAGACTTACTTACTCCCGCTTGTTTTTTCTTTTTATAATCTAAAATTGAAAAGCTTCGATTGCACAATGCGAAATCTCGTTCCTCATTGGAGGCAATCACCACCAGTCGATTTTGACTGAATTTCTTAAGTGTAGCGGTATACCAAGACATCCCTTCCTTATCAAGATTTGTAGTGGGCTCATCTAACAACAAAATGCTGGATTCCGCACAGATGGCTAAGGCGAGCTTTACGCGTTGCTGCATACCAGATGAATAAAACCTAAGTTCCTTGTGAGCAGCGTGCTTAAGTTGCATCAAGTCAATCAGCCTATCTCCATCTAGCCCACTTTGTAAACTTTTAAATTTCAGATATAAATCTATATTTTCTTTCAGGTTCAGCCTCGACATTAGATTGATGTAAGGCGCCGCAAAGGTGAGATATTGATAGACATCATCTCTATCTATCTTTTTCTTATTGCTATCAAAGTAGGTGACATCACCCTTATTAGGAGAAAGATGTCCTGATAAAATTTTTAGAAAAGTAGATTTACCAGAGCCATTATTACCAGTGACAGATACAATATCACCACTATTCAGCGTAGCATTTATCTCTCTGAAAATCCATTTGTGCTGAAATTTCTTACCGACAGCATTTAGATTTATAGAGCTACAATCCACTATTTTGTTTTTGAAGTACGAAGACCACGCATGATGCCTCTATCTGCTGCCCTAACGAAATCTAGGATTTGGTCTCTTTCTTTAGTGACATCCATCGTAGTTTCAATTTCCAAGAGTGCCTGAGTTGTATTGTTCGTTTTCACGTACAGGATTCTATAAATATCTTGAATCTGCTTTACCTGATCTTCAGTGTAGCCTCTCCTCAGGAGACCGACAGAATTAACTCCCGCGTAGGAGATGGGCTCCCTGGCTGCTTTAGCAAAGGGAGGTACACTTTTGCGTACCATAGTGTTGCCTGCTATAAAACTGTGTGCTCCAATTTTCAAGAATTGCTGCACTGCTACCAAACCTTCAAGTATAGCAAAATCATCGATCTCCACGTGTCCCGCCAGGTTCACATTGTTGGCAAGAATAACATTGTTACCAAGGATACAATCATGCGCTACATGCACATAGGCCATGAGTAGACAATTGTCACCCACTACAGTTTTGTCTGCGTAGCTAGTCCCTTTGTTCACCGTAACATATTCTCTGATAGTGGTATTATTACCAATAAATGTAAGCGTCTCTTCTCCTTTGTATTTTAAATCTTGCGGCGTACCTGCAATAACAGCACCAGGGTAAATTTTACAATTTTCTCCAATCCGCGCTCCTGCGAAGATAGTAGCACTAGGGCCTATCCAACAATTATCGCCAATTACTACGTCTTTATCAATATAGGTAAAAGGACCAATGCTTACATTGTGCCCTATTTTTGCCTCTGGATGAATGTGAGCTAACTGTTGTTTTGAATCTTTTGTTTTCATTTAGTAATTACTTGCGCTTTACAATTTGTGCTATCAATTCCGCTTCAGAAACGATCTTATTTCCTACATAAGCGGTGGCCTCCATTTGTACAATTCCTCTTCTAATCGGAGACATAAGAACCATTTTTAATATAATCGTATCGCCAGGGACGACTTTATTTTTGAACTTACAATTATCAATTTTCACAAAGTATGTATCCCATAACTCAGGTTCCTCTACAGTAGAAAGTGCTAAAATACCACCCGTTTGGGCTAAAGCCTCCATTTGTAATACGCCTGGAAATACTGGATTCCCTGGAAAATGCCCTTGAAAGAACTGTTCATTAAAAGTAACGTTCTTAACACCCACTACGTGGCTATCAGACAGCTCAATTATCTTATCTACCAATAAAAATGGATATCTATGGGGTAACATTTTTTTAATGCCTTCCAGATCTAAAATCGGAGGTACATTGGGATTATATATTGGTTTTCCTTTTAATTTTTTGAATTCACTTATATGCTGCTTTAACACCTTTGCAAAAGCGACATTTGCCGCATGTCCAGGTTTCTTAGCAACAATTTTTCCCTGGATAGGCATACCTACTAGAGATAAATCGCCAATCAGGTCCAACAGCTTATGTCTCGCTGGTTCATTAGGAAAACGTAATTTAGTGGTATTAAGTACCCCTTCCTTTTCAATTTTTATATCTTTTCTATCCAGTTTTTTACCAAGTTGCTTTAATTTGTTAGCAGTATATGGCTTGTTAGCTATGACTACAGCATTGTCTAGATTTCCACCCTTGATCAGACCTTCGTCTAATAAAGTCTCTAGCTCGTTGACAAATACGAAGGTGCGACAAGGAGCAATCTCCTTTTCATAATCTTCTAGGTCTTCAAGCTGCGCGTATTGCTTACCTAACACGGGAGAATCAAAATCAATAAGTACAGTCAAGTTGAAATTGTCTGAAGGGGTAGCTGTAATTTCTGCTCCTGTTGTAGGGTCTTTGTACTCTATATTCTCAGTGATTACAAACACCTCTCTTCCTTCTTTTTGCTCCAGTAAACCACTCTTTCTTATCTTTTTTACTACTTCTTTTGCACTTCCATCCAAAATCGGCACCTCTGGGCCATCTATTTCAATCAATACATTATCCACTCCCAGACTATAAAAAGCTGATAAAGCATGCTCGATAGTACTTATCGATGAATCTTCTTTACCAATGGTAGTACATCTAAGCGTAGAGGAAACTTTTGAAACATCAGCCTTGAGAATAGGCGTATCCACCAAGTCAATTCTTTTAAATTTGATTCCATGATTGGCATCTGCAGGCAAAAAAGTGATTTTACACTCTTTACCAGTATGTAGTCCAGGCCCTTTGAGAGAGAACGATTTTTTTAAAGTATGCTGCTTCATTTAAGTTTTTCGAAATTTCACACAAAACTACTAATTATCAGCAGTCTAGACTGAGTTTATAATTGTTTTTTCTCCAAATCATGCAGCCTTTCTTGCAAATTGGGCAATTTCCTAAAGATTGAATAACTCTTAAGGAAATCTCTATAGTTGAGCGCTGGAGAACCATACAAACTCGTCCCTTCTTTTTTTATCGTTTTGTTGATGCCACTTTGCGCTTGGATTTTGGTCCCATTGGCAATTTTTAAATGTCCAGCAAAACCCACCTGCCCTCCAATAACACACCGATCACCAATCTTTGTACTCCCTGCTATACCTGTTTGTGCTGCAATAACAGTATGAGCACCTATCTCTACATTATGAGCTACCATAATCAGATTATCTATTTTTGCCCCTTTCCGAATAATCGTAGAGCCCATAGTAGCTCTATCAATGGTAGTATTAGCCCCAATTTCAACATCCTCCTCAATAAGCACATTTCCTATCTGAGGTATTTTACTATAACTTCCATCTGGATTAGGGGCAAAACCAAATCCATCAGAACCCACCACTACATTAGCATGCAATATGCAGTTATCTCCTATCTCGCAGTCTCTATAAATTCTAACTCCTGGATAAACACGTACATTGTTACCAATTTTCACATTATCTCCAATGGATACTTGCGAATCTATCTGACTACCTGCTCCGATTTGAACCTTTTTACCAACCACTGTGAAAGGCCCAATATATGCTGAAGGATCAATAGTACTATGATCACCTAATTCTGCTTTATTTGAAATACCTGATTTAGTGGCTTGATTCCCAAATTGACTCAATAAAATAGAGACACACCGATATACATCATCTACCCTGACCAAAGTTGGTTTGACGGTCTCTTTAGGGGTAAACGATTTTGAAACAAGTAGAATACTAGCCTCTGTCGTATAAACAAACTCCTCATATTTAGGATTAGCTAAAAAAGCTATGGACCCTGATCGTGCTTCTTCAATCTTGCTAGCCACAGAAACTAATACATCTCCATCTCCCTCGATGGTTCCACCGAGCAATTCGGCTAATTTTTTGGCAGAAATTTGCATGATGTAAAGTTAGTAAAATATTGAATTTATATACATTTGCACCCACGTAGTATATATAGGCTATAACAAGAACATTATAGCCGTGTTATCTGAGATTCTTGATTCATGTGTCTAATCTAAAATGCAATAAGGCATTGCTTTAGAGAATCGCAAAAGCAAAATACTGCCGTAGCAAACATTTTAGGGTTACACAAGTTTCATTGTAGTCGCACTCATTAACGCTCAATCAATTATGGCAGAAATAGTAAGAATAGGTACTAGGGGAAGCAAACTAGCATTGTGGCAAGCGAACTTCGTGAAGCAAGCTTTAGCTGAAATCGGAGTAGAAAGTGAACTCCAAATCATAAAAACCAAAGGCGACCAAATTCAAAACTTATCCTTTGATAAAATTGAAGGCAAGGGATTTTTCACCAAAGAAATCGAATCCGCCCTACTCGACCAAAAGGTTGACTTAGCGGTTCACTCTATGAAGGATCTACCTACGGAAAAGGTAGCAGGTCTAGTAGTGGCTGGCGTCTCAGAGAGAGCCAACCCTGCGGATTGGTTGATTGTAAAGAAAACAAGCTTTACCAAAGGCAACACCCTATCATTACCCAAAAATGCAAAAGTCGGTACCTCTTCAGCCCGTAGAAAGGCCATGCTACTGGACTTAGTACCGGGAGTGGAAACGCATGATCTGAGAGGGAATGTACCTACTAGACTCCAAAAACTACAAGAAGGAGAACTAGACGCCATCCTTTTGGCAGCAGCGGGCCTCATCCGGCTTGAATTGGATTTATCCGCTTTTGAAGTCGTAAAATTGCATCCAAAGGAGTTTATTCCTGCTCCTGCTCAAGGCGTAGTGGCCTACCAAGTCAGAGAGAACGACATAGAACTACGCAGAACCCTCAAAAAAATCCATCACTCAGAAGTCGCGGAATGTACCAATGTAGAACGAAAGGTACTTAACTTACTCGAAGGAGGTTGCCATATGCCCTTGGGCGTATATTGTGAGAAAGACCAAATGGGCAATTTTCACGCGATTGCCGGCTTTGCTAAATCTTGGGACAGCCCTATTGTCAGAAAACGGTTATCTTATAGCACAAATTTTCAACTAGCGGATGACTTATTCAAAGAATTACAGTCTTAAAAATATAAACCAACATGTACCTCTTTTTTGATACCTCCGCAAATGGATCTCCAAAGAATTGGAAAGCCCCTATTAATGACCCATTTAACTGGCCTAGAATGATTCATCTATCTTGGTTAGTATATAATGAAGAAAGAGAACTTATTAACTCCAGAAATGATATCATAAAACCAAAGGGTTTTACGATTACAGAAGAAATCGAGAAAAAGCATCACCTCAATCAGGAAAAATCTGTTGCTGATGGCATAGACATAAAAGAAGCTTTACAGCCATTCGCAGAGGCTGTGAAAGAGGCTAAGTACATCATTAGCTTCAATCAAACCTATAACAATGGTGTAGTTGGTGCGGAGCTCTATAGAGCGAGCATCAGTCATATCTTGGAGCATAGCAACAATTACTGCTTGATGCAAGAAGCGACTTGGTTTTGTAAAATAAAAGGAAAAGGACCTGGCTATAAATGGCCAAGTCTACAAGAAATTCATAAAAAGATATACAATGCGGAATATGAGCACGCAGGCGAAGCACAAGCAGATGTCGCCGTTACCGCATTGTCTTTCTTTCATTTATTAGATTTAGAAGCAATAGAAATATTCGATTAATGAAAAAAGTATTTATCAGCAGAACGCTAACTGAAAAAAGCGCATTTAAAAACGAATTAGAGGCACAGGGATTCAAAACCGATGGTAGCTCAATGGTCAAATTTTCAAGCATGGACTTTAGTCTGGATGCTAAATTTGATTGGTTATTTTTTTACAGCAAAACAGCCGTAAAATATTTTTTCCAGAAAGTGAAGCCTGAGGACATCAAAGGAAAAAAGATTGCCACTTTTGGCTCTAGCACTGCAAAGGCCTTAAAGGAACATAACTTAAAAGCAGACTTTCACGGTAAAGGCGACAGCACAGCAGTGGCAAAAGAATTTTTGCAAGTTGCCAATGGACAAACGATTGCTTTCCCAAGAGCGAAAAACTCATTGAAGTCTGTACAAAAGAAAATCGCGGACAAAGCACAAGTAGTAGACATTCCTGTTTATAAGAATGTAGCAAAAAAAGAAGTACCGTCTTCTAACGCTGACTATTTAGTATTCACCTCTCCCTTAAACGCTAAGACTTATTTTAAGCACCACCAAATTCAAAATAATCAGCAAGTGATTGCTATTGGAAAAACAACTGGAGAAGCTCTTGTTGGTTTGACAAAAGGTAAAGTGTATGTCTCAGATATTAGTACTGAAGAGAACTTAGTCAAGATGGTAAGCCGAGTAGAAAAACTAAACGCTAAGAAAGTAGCACAACCTGCTTAACTAGCCTTCCTTACTTAAAATAAAAAAGGGATTCGCACTTGCGAATCCCTTTTTTTATGTATTACCTTTTTAATGGGTTCTTATCTCAGGGATATTCAGAGGTTAGAGAAGAACCCCCGGAGGGGGTGATCTTATTAAAGCCCAGGGTGGCAACCCTGGGTATTAGCGTAGCAGGAGCCAATTTGGCGTGATTTTTTTTTTAAAAATCATGACAAATTGAGTCAAAGGATCTCTCCGTTTTTAAAGTAATAATATTAAAATTGGTGTAATCCTTTAGAGATTATTGGGTGTGGAAGGTTTACCTCAACGAATTAAAATACTTCTGAACATCTCTATCTCAAAGCAGCAGCAGTTGCCCTATCTTGTTGGGCTTCTGCTTGTCGTCCCAAACCATCATACGCAGCAGCCCTATTATTATAAAAACTAGCTTTCGTGCCATCCTTAGCTATCGCTTGGGACAGTGCGGCTACTGCCTCATTATACTTATTCATCCGCATATAACAAACTCCTTTCAATTCATACATATCAGGAGTATCAGGGCTCAATTTCAAAAAGCGCTCTACATCTTGTAGTGCTTCAGCAGCCCTACCTGTATTTAAGTACACCAAAGATCTATTGCTATATGCTTCTTTGAAAAAAGGATCAGATTGAATCGCTTGCGTCAAGTCTTTCAATGCCAAATCGTTTTGACCTCGCTTTGCATATATAGATCCACGCGCAGATAAATTATGCGCATTAGTCGGATCGAGTTCTGCGACTTTGTTGTAGTCTACCAGCGCTTTATCATCTTGACCCGCATTGAAATAAATATTCCCCCTTCCTACACGCGCATTTGTGTAGGCCGCATTACTTCTTATCGCCATTTCATAGTCTGCTAAAGCGCCTTGTATATCGCCATTTCTCTTTTTAAAAATTCCTCTATTGTTAAAAGCCAAAGCCAAGTGTGGATTGAGTGGAGGCTTGCTATACGATTCTTTTTTGATCACATCTGAGAACAGTGTCTCACTGGTTTGAAATACATCCACTCGCATAAATCCAACTATCGCAAATAGGATGGCGACTACAAACCCAGCATATTGCGGATGAAAAGGCAATTTTCCTTTCAGCGCATTCAAGCCATACACAAACAAGAACAACAATCCAGCAAGAGGCACATACATATATCTATCTGCCATCAATACATCACGCACGGCCATCAGTGACGTGAGCGTCGGAAAAAATACATTGATAAAGAAAAACAATAATCCAAAACATATCCATTTTGATTTTTGCTTCCACGCCCAGGCCATCGCTCCTATAAGTCCCAAGGTGATCACAGCATTTACATAGACCATCACGGGTACATCTGACTTCAGTGGATACGTATAAAAGAAAGACAAATCCAACGGCAAAATTGTATTTTGAATATATGCAGTGAGCGAGTGTAGTGCTAAAATAAGACGTTCAAAAATGCCAAAACTTTCTTCATTCACGACAGGCACTTTTCCCTCCAATGCACCAGAGGTAGCTTTCAAAGTGACTATACCAAAGACCAAAGAAATCACAAAATAAGGCAACTTCTCTAGGAGTACAGGCCCAGAAAAAATATTTCGCCCTTTGAAATAATCAATCGCTAATAGGGTCAAAGGCAAGGCTACTGCCTGCTCCTTACACATCGCTGCAAATAACATTGTCAAGACAGAAATGACCAGCATGCCCTTAGTCTTGGTATTGTCCAAATATTTGAGATACAAGTATATAGACGCTAAATAAAATAACGCATAAGTACCTATCTTCATGGCCGCCGCCAACCAAGCCACTGATTCTACTTGCATCGGATGCACTGCCCATAGCAGCGCTATGACCCCAGCCATCCAATCTTCCTTTGTCAAATTCTTAAAAATCAAAAAGATAAACAACACGTTGAGCACATGTACCAGGAGACTACCAAAGCGGATAAATCCCAGTCCATCAGATATTTTATATTGGATAGCCATGATCATCATCGCCATGGGAGAATATTGAGAAGCATATGGCTTGGAGAACAATGCTCCCAAATCCATATTCCTGATCAGCGGATTTGCGTGCACATAAATATCATCGTCATAGTTCAGATACTCATTGTCAAACAACGAAAAGTAGATGACTCCCGCAGCGACTAGGGCAATCACTAGATACATCCAATTCGTCTTTTTAGCTACTATTGCTTTCGCCTTAGACGATTTCTTTTTTTTCTTTTTTGCCTTGATATCTGCCATCTAATAAAAAATCTGTTTATACAATTTCGATTCTATCGAGATTACTAATAATTGCTTTTCTATTTTACTTTTCTACTTCGTTTTTTTGCTAAGGACTAACAGCTAACAGCTAGCGCCACCTTTATTTATTCCTTCTGCCCCCTAACTCCTAAGAGCTAATACCTAAGCCCTATTACACTCACTCCACTTTATCTTTAAAAAAATACATCGGCCTTCTACGCACCTCATTAAATATTCTCGCGATATACTCCCCTATCACACCAAGACTCAATAAGGTAACCCCACCTATAAATAATACAGATACTAGAATAGATGTCCACCCTTCCACCGTAGCTCCTAAAAAATGTTGAATGATCGCGTATATGGCGTACATCAAAGCAGCTACACTTACCAACATGCCGGTATAAAAGGCGATCCGCAACGGCTTCACAGAAAAGGAAACAATCCCATCCAAACCAAATCTCAACATCTTAAAAAAAGTGTACTTGGAAGCACCTGCATGTCTGTTGGCCGCCTTATAGGGTACGATTGCTTGCTTAAATCCCATCCATCCTACCAAGCCTCTCGTGAATCTATGTGTTTCTGGAAGACGATTGAGCGCATCCACTGCCTTTCGGTTCATCAATCTAAAATCTGCAGCTGCAGGTTCAATGGGCACATCGGACAGCGCATTGAGCATCCCGTAATACCACCGTGAACTGAGTCGCTTAAACAGACCCGTACTTTCTGCATCGATGCGTTTTGTATTGACTATATCATAGCCTTCTTCATACTTATGGAGTAGCTGCGCAATCATTGACGGCGGATGTTGCATATCCCCATCCATACTTATTACGATATCCCCTTTGGCTTGAGCCAAGCCAGCATAAAGCGCTACTTGATGTCCAAAATTTCTTGAAAATGAAAAGCCTCTCACATGACGGTTTCTTTCATGCAAACTACGCACTACTTGAAACGTCTCATCGCTAGACCCATCATCAATAAATATCACTTCATAAGAGCGATTGGCATTCTCCAACACATCGATAAGAGCACTATACAGTACTTCTAGATTCGCAGCCTCATTATAGACAGGCACGACAATACTCAATTGAGGCGTGTTTGACATATTTCGCTAAAATCTTATATCGTAATGTACAAAATATCTATTACGTCCATAGTCTATTGACCATTGCGTCTACCCGGGAATCTAGCACATTGCTGAAAATAGTCTATTTTAGAGCAGACACACAGTTCTATTACGTATCTCTTGGTATACAGTTGCAGAATGGGGATGAGGAGCTGCCCCTCCCGTCGCCAAAAAAGGCTCCGTGCGGGTCGGGTCATCCGCTTTACTTCAGCACATAGAGATATATTCAGCCATCAGCGTATACAGTCTCTCCGAGCCTGCCTCCGCTGGGCTTCATTATTTCTCTATCTACTTACGTGCTCGCTTCTACCCCTCAGCCAAAAAAAGAAATCCTAAACCGCATCGGCCCTACTGTATGCCATTTAGCCTACTTAGGGATGTTCAGAAATATCATATTTCGTTGAGATAAAACATTCTACATCTTAATATCTCTAAATGATCACACCATTTTTAATACTATTGCTTTAAAAACGGGGTGATTCTTGACTCAATTTGTCATGATTTTTAAAAGAAAATCACGCCAAATTGGTTCTTGCCTCGTCAATTCCCAGGGTTGCCACCCAGGGAAAACGCATCAATTTTGGAGTATTTTCTCTAAGTACTTATTGTCCATAGCGCATTTTCTTGATCGGCGCCTTATGCTAGTTTTAGGATCTTCAAAAAATTTTAATCTATTCAATGCCATTTTTCGAATGATAGATAAATTTTGTGCAGAATTACCGGATCTTTTTCGGCTTCTATCTTCTCCCATTATGACATCTAATACCCAATGTAATTTATTCTCTACATGCCAATGCCCCCTTACTACTTCATTCGCTTTTTTGGGCATTAGTTCTTCGCTGGAAATATAAAATCTTGATTCTGATGTAGTCTTTTTAGTTGCCTTTATAGTTTTTTTGCAAGTAACCTCAACTAAGCATTT
>CAKZVJ010000015.1 GCA_937923345.1 uncultured Saprospiraceae bacterium | reverse complement strand
GAGCGTACTCTAATAAAGATGAAAAGCACTACGCACAAGTAGAGTCTTATATAAAGGACTACCATATAGGTGGGCTGACTTTTTTCCAGGGTACTCCAGAAAAGCAGGTAGAACTTACGAACCGATATCAAAAAATATCTAAGGTCCCGCTGATTATTTCTGTAGATGCAGAATGGGGTCTGGGGATGCGCTTCAAAGAAGATGGACTGAGTTTTCCGAGGCAATTGACGCTCGGTGCCATACAAGAGAATCGACTCATCTATGATATGGGGGCTGAGGTAGCGCGCGAACTCAAGCGCATAGGAGTGCAAGTTAATTTTGCTCCCGTCGCAGATGTGAATAACAATCCGAATAACCCCGTTATCAACACGCGTTCTTTTGGGGAGGATATACTCAATGTGAGTAGCAAGTCGTACATGTACTCCAAGGGGATGCAAGACCATGGTGTCATGGCTTGTGCAAAACATTTTCCTGGGCATGGTGATACCGATGTAGATTCTCACTACGACTTGCCTTTGATAAAGCACGATAGAAATAGAATAGATAGCCTAGAGTTGTATCCTTTCAAAGTGTTGGCAGAGCAAGGCATAGAAAGCATGATGGTGGCGCACCTTCAAGTGCCTTCGATAGATGATGCGGATAACATGCCGACTACCCTATCTCCGAAGGCGGTCAACCAAATCTTGAAAAAGGAATTGAATTTTGATGGCCTGATCATTACGGATGGTCTAGGTATGAAAGGAGTTACGAAACACTTTCCAAGTGGAGAGGTAGAAGCGATGGCTCTACTCGCTGGTAATGATGTGTTGCTGCTGCCAGAAGATATCAAAGCAGCTGTGACTACCATCAAGGACTATGTAGAAAAGGGTAAGATGCCGATGCGTATCATTGATGAGGCCGTCAAGAAAAACTTGCATGCGAAGTACAAATATCAGCTCACAGAAACGCCGATTATTTTTGAGGAGAATGTACGGAGAGACTTGGAAACTCCAGAAGCCTTTGTCTTAAAGCGTAAATTGTACGAGGGGGCGATGACGATGGTACGCAATAAAGACAATCTAGTCCCTTTTCAAAAATTGAAAGAGGTACGCTATGCGAGTTTGAGCTTGGGGGCAAAGAAGGGAAATCTATTTCAAAAGAGACTGAGCCGCTACACCAAAATGGATCATTACCAAACGAAGAAAGAAGTGAGCTCGTCTAGCGACATGATCAACAAGTTGAGTGGATATGATCAGGTGATTATCAGTCTGCACGATATGAGTAGTTATGCTTCTAAAAAGTATGGTATCTCAGAAACAGAAAAGAAAATAATAGCGGGGATTGCTGCCAAGACCAAGGTTGTTTTGGTGGTATTCGGTACACCTTATTCACTAAAGCATTTTGATAATTTGGACTGGTTGGTTTGTGCGTATGAGGATGACGATATCGCTCGCGATGTGGCTGCGCAGGCGCTCTTTGGTGCTATATCTATGCGAGGTAGATTGCCGATTACAGCCTCGCCCAAAGCTGTGTACGGACAAGGAGTGAGTACGCCAAATTTGTATAGACTGGGATATGATATTCCGGAGCGGGTAGGGCTCAATAGTTTTGTGTTGAATCATGGGATTGATTCCTTGGCAAATGCGGCGATAGACATCAAGGCCACTCCAGGCTGTGTGGTTATGGTAGTGAAAGACAAAAAGGTAGTCTTCGAAAAGGCCTATGGGCATCATACGTATAGCAAGTCTACAATGACCAGTACCGATGATATTTGGGACCTAGCCTCCCTGACCAAGGTCTGTGCATCTACAGTCAGTACGATGGATCTCTACGAACGGGGTAAGGTCTCTCCCAATGTCAGAATGTCTGAATACATTCCAGCTTTAGTAAATACCAATAAGTCTGATATTAAATTAGGTGAAATGTTGAGCCATCATTCTGGCCTACAGGGATGGTTGAAATTTTATGAAGAGACGATTGATAAAAACGGAAAAAAGGGAACTCCTTCGCGTAAGTTTTATAAGCGGGAGTACAGTGAAAAATATAGCGTCCCTGTAGCGAAGAATTTATTCTTGAACAAAAATTATCCAGATACCATTCGTAAAAGAATCTACGATTCAGAATTGCGTGAAACCAAGAAGTATAAGTATTCTGATTTGGGTTTTTATCTAATTGCAGATATGGTGAAAGAAGTGAGTGGGATGCCTATAGATTTATACAGCAAGAACCGACTTTATGAACCACTAGGTTTACAAACGATGGGCTATAAGCCTGTAGAAAAATTTCCTTTGTCTCGGATTCCCCCTACTGAACGAGACGATTATTTCAGAGCACAAAAAGTGCAGGGCTACGTCCATGATATGGGCGCAGCGATGTGGGGTGGCGTAGGCGGACACGCTGGACTTTTTTCGAATGCGAATGACGTGGCTATTCTTTTTCAGATGTTGTTGAATAATGGCTACTATGGCGGGGTACAATATTTTAATCCAGAGACAGTGTTCAAATTTACTACTCGGTGTCCTGACTGTACGCGCAGGGGATTGGGTTTTGATATGTTTGAGCTAGACGAAGATAAGACGGTCAACTTTTCGGAGAAGGCAAGTAAAAGCACTTTTGGGCATTTAGGCTTTACGGGAATCGCCACTTGGGCAGACCCAGAAAATCAGATCATTTATATCTTTCTTTCAAACAGAACTTATCCTTCTATGTTTAATTACAAATTAGGTAAAGAGGATTTTCGCCCCAAGATTCAAAGTGTGATTTATGATGCTATGGAGACGCAAGCGAAAGTGATTCGGTAACATATAGATGTCTCCTAAACCTTCTGAATTTTTCTAAACGTATGGAAGAACATCAAGACAATATTATCATATATACTACCAATGATGGTAAGGCTTCTGTGAGTCTAATGACCAAAGATGGTAATGTTTGGATGAACCAAAAACAGCTAGCAAAACTTTTTGACACCTCTTTACCGAATATTAGTATGCATGTATCTAATATGTTGTCTGACAATAAATTAGATGCTGATTTAGTTATTAAGAATTACTTAACAACTGCCACAGATAACAAACAATATGAAGTTTCTTTTTATAGTCTAGATATGGTTTTAGCTGTTTCCCATTTTTTCTCAACGTCCATTTCATAATGGCAGACATCAAGCAAGGTCAACAATGGTTTAAAAAAAAGAAATGGAAGCCTTTTGACTTTCAACTAGACACTTGGGCCGCCTACCTAGACGGGCATTCAGGACTTGTCAATGCGCCTACCGGCTCGGGAAAAACCTACTCTCTTTTTGTTCCTATTTTATTAGAATATATACAAGCTGCACCTAAACAGCCAAAGGGCTTACAGGCTATATGGATAACGCCCATCCGTGCTCTCGCCAAAGAAATCCTGTACGCAGGCCAGCGAATGGCGGAAGACTTTGGCATCGAATGGGACATTGCTATTCGCTCTGGTGATACGAAGACCAGTGATAGAAAAAAACAAAAAGATAAACCACCGCACGTGTTAATCACGACGCCGGAAAGTTTGCATCTACTACTAGCTTCCAAGAAATACGAATCTTATTTTGGTAATCTAAAAACGATAGTGGTCGACGAATGGCACGAACTGATTGGCTCCAAACGAGGCGTGCAAATGGAGTTGGCGCTATCGCGCATCCGAGGATTTGTACCGACGCTCAAAGTGTGGGGCATCTCTGCGACCATTGGCAATATGGAAGAGGCGCTAGAGATTTTGATGGCGGATCTGATGGATACAGATCGAGTCAAAGTCATCAAAGCCAATATCGAAAAGCAGATAGAAGTAGAAACGATACTGCCAGAGGTGATAGAAAAATTTCCTTGGGCTGGGCATCTGGGTTTGAGTATGCTCAAGCAAGTGCTGCCTATTATCTATAAAAGTAAGTCCACCCTCATTTTTACCAACACGCGCGCACAGAGTGAAATTTGGTATCAGAATTTGCTCGACCTTGACCCAGATTTGGCGGGACAGATAGCGATGCACCACGGGTCCATCGGCCGAGAACTGCGCGACTGGGTAGAGGATGCGTTACACAACGAAAACCTCAAAGCAGTGGTCTGTACCTCCAGTCTTGATCTCGGTGTGGATTTTAGGCCGGTAGATTCTATCGTCCAGATCGGTAGTCCCAAGGGTGTGTCCAGATTTGTGCAGCGCGCCGGTCGCAGTGGTCATCAACCTGGAGCGACGAGTAAAATTTATTTTGTACCGACGCACTCTTTAGAGTTGGTCGAGTCCGCCGCACTTAGGCGAGCCATCCAACTCGGCATTGTCGAAGATCGTATTCCCTACATTCGTTCCTTCGATGTCTTAGTGCAGTACCTGGTGACGCTGGCCGTGTCTGATGGATTTCAACCTGCACTAATTTATGAAGAGATAAAAAAGACTTTTTCTTATCGCAGTATTTCTGAGGAAGAGTGGGCGTGGTGCTTGAGTTATATTACGAGCGGTGGCGCATCTCTAGACTCCTACGATGAGTACAATAAAGTGATCATAGAAAACGGTCTCTACAAAGTGACAAACCGCCGCGTAGCCATGCGTCATCGACTCTCTATCGGGACCATCGTCGGCGAGGGCTCCCTCACGATATCTTATGTGTCAGGCAAAAAGATTGGCAATGTGGAGGAGTGGTTTATTGCGCAGTTGCGACCGGGAGATAATTTTTGGTTTGCGGGACGCAGTTTGGAGTTAGTGCGCATCAAGGGGATGACTGCACAAGTCAAAAAGTCCAAAAAGAAAAAAGGAAAAATTCCTTCCTGGATGGGCGGACGTATGCAGTTGTCTGTACAGTTGGCGGATATGCTTCGCTACAAAATGGATCAATTGTCTAGAGGCGATTTAGAAGATGTAGAGCTACAAAAAATATATCCTTTGGTAGAGCTGCAGCAAGAGCGCTCTGCCGTGCCCAATGACGAACAGTTTCTTATAGAATATTTCAAAAGTAAGGAGGGCTATCATTTATTGGTCTACCCTTTTGAGGGGCGCTATGTGCACGAAGGCATGTCTGCCTTGATCGCGTATCGCATTTCTCTATTGCAGCCGATAAGTTTTTCTATCGCGATGAACGACTACGGATTTGAGTTGCTATCGGACCAGGCCATCGACTTCGATACAATTGTGAATAAGTCGCTCTTTAGTTCGGATAATTTATTGTCGGACATCGAGTCGAGCATCAATAGTGCGGAGATGGCGCGCCGAAAGTTTCGAGACATCGCTAGCGTGAGTGGACTTATTTTTAAGGGCTTCCCTGGAAAGCATAAAAAAGATCGTCACCTCCAGTCCTCTTCCCAATTATTTTTTGAAGTCTTTTCTCAGTATGATCCTAATAATTTATTGCTTGCCCAAGCCTATGACGAGGTACTCAATTTTCAATTAGAAGAAGCGCGCCTCCGAGCAGCACTCAAGCGCATCCAAGGTCTAGAGATGCTGAAACAGACGCCTAGCAAAGCCACGCCATTTTCTTTCCCGATTATTGTGGATAGATTGCAGCGCATCAAGCTCAGCTCAGAAAGCATCGAGGATAGAATCGCAAAGATGAAGATAGAATTGTATAAGGATTGAGGTAGACGGTTTGTTTTTATTTTTGTTTGGGCGATACCTAAGGGACAGGGAGTTAATAGATGTTCCATTTAAAGGCAGCTATCATGGCACTATACGACTTAAAAAAGTAAGGGATAGTTTTTTCTATGGCGCACTTTTTTTAGGAAGTATAGGGTTATGAGAGCAA
>CAKZVJ010000014.1 GCA_937923345.1 uncultured Saprospiraceae bacterium | reverse complement strand
GAACGCATGACAAGGTTATTGGCCGCTATGAAGGCTGGTGATTTGGAAGTATTTGGAGAGATCGTCGAAGGAGAAGCATTGAGCCTTCATGCTATGATGATGGCCGCGGAGCATCCATTTATTCTACTCCGTCCGAATACCCTAGCGGCTATTAGTTTGATTCAAGATTTCAGAAGAGAGACGCAGGTACCTTTGTATTTTTCTCTAGATGCTGGGCCTAATCCACATCTCTTATATCCTGCGCAATATGCCCCTGAGGTGAAGGCGTTTATAACTAGTGATTTGCAGCCGTTGTGCCATGAAGGTATGGTCATCGCGGATGGCGTAGGTCAAGGGCCAAAATTACTGGCATGAAACTATCCTTTGGACAAAACTGTTTTGAAACTATGAAGCAATTTTTCTATTCTTTTGTTTTCGTTCTGAGTTTGACGGCTTGTTATGCACAACAGACCGCAAATCGGACTGCACATTGCGAAAACCCTGCTTTTGACCGTAAAGTCGAGCGATTAATCAGTTTTTCTGTTCCGACCATCAGCGTAGAGGAATTGGCCAAAATGGAAGATGTATTTATAGCGGATACTAGAGAGCAGGAAGAATTTGCAGTCAGTCATATTCCTGATGCTCAGTTTGTAGGCTATAAGAAATTTGATGTGGCTAATCTAGGCGATATCCCTAAAGATACCCCTATCGTATTGTATTGTTCTATAGGCTATAGAAGCGAGAAAATAGGCGAAAAGCTCCAAAAAAAGGGCTACACAAACGTGTACAACCTCTATGGAAGTATTTTTGAATGGGTCAACCAAGGACACCCAGTGGTCACGCCACAAGGCGAAAAGACCAACAATGTGCATACGTACAATGAAAAGTGGAGTCAGTGGCTAGAGGATGGTAAGGCAAAAAAAATTTGGTAGGCGCCTTAAAGCCTCAAATCTTTAGGATAAGCCGTTCTGGTTGGCATAATATACTGACGCCCAAGTAGCTATGAATAGAATGATGAATATGAAAAAATACATAAGACATCTTCCTTTTCCTCCGGCATTTTCTATGTGATCACTCATCTAATATCGCTATTTGATTGTTTTTTAAATTTTGCTTTCTAGCGGTTGCAGTTGGCTTATGCCCTGATTCACCACTCGATTTGTTCTATTTTACGTTTCAGCTACTTGGCAGTTGCATTTTGCATGGCTTCACAAGTGCTTTACGTACCACAAAAGTACGTGAAAGTATGATAAGTTAATAAGGTATTTGGGGTTTTATAGCTCTGTATATGCGGAAAAACGATTTTTACTTAATTACTAGCTCTCTAAGCCTATTCAGCAATCGGGATATCCTTTACATCATAGTATATTTGCAAGCCTAACTCTTGGGCTATTTTGACATCTTGATCTGCTCCTTTTGATGCCCCTTCAATACGCAATACTGCATCACATTTGGTCAATAACCTATGTGCAGTTGGGTATTGGATTTCGGTGAATACTTCGTCTCCTACCTCTTTTGAACCTCCTAGCGCTATTAATGGATTGGCTACCCATTCGCCAATCATTGGAATATGTCCTTTGCGGAAAATCGGTAGCGCAACGGACTCTAATCTTTCCATATTTTTTTTGATTAGGTCAAGCTTGTTATTGGTACCGCTGCGGTATGGCCCTGCAATTAAAATCATCATCATAATTTATTCTTTTTACAAAGGACGGAAATCATGAGATGTAAAAAAATAACATAGTTTAAGACTAGTCATTTATTTTTAACCTTACTCAAAAATTCTGGCGTAACGCCGAGGTAGGATGCGATTTGCTTTTGCGTTACTTTCTGAACTACTTGCGGATATTTTTCCACAAATCTGTAATATCGATCTTCTGTGGAATAGGAAATGTTATCCAAAACTCTTAGCTGCTCCCGTACATAAGCATTCTGAAAAAGAATTCTAAAGAATCTTTCAAACTTAGGAATCTTTTGATAGATTTCTTCCAAGGCGCTAAACCGTAGTTCAACAATTCGGCTATCTTCTATCAACTCAATGGACAGCAAAGATTCTTTTTGATTCACAAATGCATTCATATCCGTTATCCACCAATCTTGAACAGCAAACATAATAGTGGAATCCTTTCCTTCATCATTGAAATTGTACGCCCGTAAACTTCCTGACTCTACAAAAAAAATAGCCTTACATATATCTCCTTGCTGAAGAATACGCTCCTTTTTAGAAACATCATTCACTTTCAGATAAGAAACAAACAGCTTCTTTTCAGAAGTTGAAAGTGAAATATGATTCTGAATATTTTCTAAGATCTGAGGACAATTCACGACATAAAAGTACCATGATTTAAGAGAATGTGCTAATTAACGCAAAAAGTCATTTATCGAAATACCGATAAATGCCTTTTCTACAATCAATATAGAATAATCCACTTAACAAGTGAACTTACTTATCCATCATCTTTTCCTCTACTATCCCATTGTACAGAAAACCAATAAACTTGGTCGGATTGATAAATCCTGAACCCCAGCTTTCATCATACTTGACTGAAATACCTGCCTGCACGATTTCATCTTCTGACTTGCCTTCATTTTTCATCATAGTTACTTTCTCGCTGAGCTCTGTGATGACATCTATGTAGCGCTTCAGTTCAGCCTTGTTAGCCAAAGAACCATGGCCCGGTACGATCACCGTCGCCTCGTCTACCATAAAGTACACCTGATTCAAAGTCTTTAGCAAACCGTTGACCGAGCCGCCAGATTTGAGATCTATGAATGGATATCTGTCTTTGAAGAAAGTATCTCCCATGTGCACTACATTTTGCCCAGAGAAATATACTATACCATCTCCATCGGTGTGCCCATTATGAAAGTGAAATAGATGTAGGTCATCTCCATTGAAGTGAACTTTCATATCGTCTGTAAAAGTGATGACAGGCAATGCTATGGAAGGAGCTGGAGGCTGATTGCGCCCAGACGATATCTTGGTCAAACCACGCTGCATCCGCATGCGCACATTTTCATGCGCTATAATGGTGGCCCCCGCTTTACCGAAGTTTTCATTTCCTCCGGTATGGTCACCATGCCAGTGCGTATTGATAAGATACTCTACTTCCCCACCAGACAACTCTTTGACCTTAGCCATGATTTTTTCACTCAAGGGAGCAAACTGGTCATCTATCATGAGGACCCCATCCTCTCCTTTGGAGATTACGATGTTGCCACCAGAGCCCTGAAGCATGTACAGATTCTCGTTGATCTTTTCAGCTGTGATTTCTACTTTGGAAAAATCTCTTTGCGCGGATAGCGTCAAAGCAAGACAGACAAAAAGTAAGATGGAAAGTACGCGAAACATAGTCTTTTATTTATAATTCATGATGTCCACAATGCAAAACACAGTTGTGGATTACCTGTCATAAACCTATTAACAAAGAGATAGTTTTAATAATTTTTACTTAAATAATTGTACACAGCTCAATTATTTAGTAAGGAATAATCATATGGCATCTTTTTATAGAAGATGCGGGAGTTATTTATTTTTCAAAAAACTTAAGATGTGAAGTTTTGACTGTGTATCGATGTGATTTATATTCTTTCTGTACAATCTGTCTGCCTCTTTTTTATACTTTTTTAACGGCCTTAAAAGATAAGCCCTTTTTATATAGTCGATTGCCAAAACGGGGTCGGCCTGCATTATTTCCCCCATTAACCAATAATGACTTTCCCGTTCATCAAGATTAGATTGGAATTTCTTAAAACTCTGTTTAAACTTTGAATCGAAATTCAGATATTCGGTCCTTTTGAAATCTGAGGGTATTTCGTAGTCTTTTGACTTTATAATCAATGTTTCTTTTCCTAGCGCATCCATCATGCCTAACTCATAATAGATATTTGCTATTGTTTTCTCAGGCATGTCTTTAGTAAGCACAGCTATTCCTAAAGGTGCACCTAATATTATCTTCCAAATTTTATCAAGAAAATCTTTCCCGGTGACCAATGAAGAAGCGTCAACTTCACTAAATTTGAACTTCGAAAGTTCTTTTTTTAATCCTTTACGAATCTTTGTTAATTCTTTCGGGAGAGGAGTCCCTAATTGGGTCATTATAAATGCAGTTCGAGGGTGGAATTTAACTGCATCCGTGAGCACTTCACCATTAATTGGTGAATAAACAATCATGTAGATCTTTTTCTAAGTACAGGAACACCTTTATAAGGTCCGTCTGACTTTTTTGAATCAACAATTCTACCTCTTGAACGGTCAATTTTCACATACCTTCCCGTTCTCGGGTTTTTAGTCTGGACGATATCTTTTTTAGGTTTAGCCATTCAATTAAAGTTAATAAAATAACGCGTTCTTTTCAAATTTAGTTCGTTGACTAATGCATTTTATAAGGCATAAAATCCTTCAAAAGAGCTAAAAGAATAGCCTAATTCTGCAGAACCGTTTCCGTTCTCTTCATCTCCCACTCCCACGCCGAGCGCATGATGTCTTCGATGTTGTATTGCGTCTCCCAGTTGAGTTTAGACTTCGCCTTGTCCATGCTTGCATAGATGGACACCACGTCACCGGGTCTACGATCTCCCAAGATATAATTGAGGTCTTTGCCGCTTACTTTCTCAAAAGCATGGATAGCCTCCAAGACGGTTACGCCCTCTCCTATTCCTAGATTGAATACTTCACAATTGCTTTCATTCTTGCCATCCATAAGATACTGAACCGCTTTGGTGTGCGCATTGGCTACATCCATCACGTGGATATAATCTCTGATGCAGCTACCGTCTCGAGTGTTATAGTCATTGCCAAACACCGTCAGAGATTCTCTCTTTCCGATGGCTGTCTCTGTGATCACAGGAACTAGATTGGTTGGCGGATTCAATGAGGCCTCCCCTATCTTTGCACTTGGATGTGCTCCTGCAGGATTGAAATATCTAAGATTGATGGAATTTATATTCTTGTTGGCGAAGCTAAAATCTTGGATGATGTGCTCCCCCATTTGCTTGGTACGTGCATAAGGACACTCCGCCGCTTCAAAGGCAGTATCCTCCGTCACTGGTAGATCTACTGCATTACCGTATACAGAGCAAGAAGAAGAAAAGATAAAATTCTTTACCTCATAGTCTTTGCAACACTGTAGCACATTGAGCAAACTCGTGATATTATTATTGAAATATCTAAGCGGCTCCCCTACAGACTCTCCAACACTTTTCAAGGCGGCAAAATGGATAACTCCGTCAAAAGACTCATTTCGGAAAATCTTCGCCGTTTTTTCGAAATCACACAAATCGACCGTATAATTCTTGACGCGATGACCCGTAATCTCATGAATCCCATTCAATGCTCTCAAATCAGAGTTGGAGTTATTGTCTACTGAAATAACCTCAAATCCATTGTTTAGAAGATCTATGATAGTATGACTACCGATATATCCACAACCACCTGTAACGAGTACCTTTTTCATCTTTTAAATTATACCTTTATGCTCTAAATCTATCAATACTGCAAAGCTAAGCAATAAACTCCGATGCACATTGATACTAACAGACTAATACATTCAAAAATTTTGCCCTTTTAATGATAGACTTGAATAATCTTGTAAAAGACATAAATAAAATCGCAATTGCTGCAGGAGACGCCATTTTGGAGATCTATGATGCCTCTGGCGATATAGAATACAGCAAAAAAGACGATAATTCGCCCTTAACTAAGGCAGATGGTGCCGCCAATACCGTTATTTGCGCTGGTTTGGAAGCTCTAGAAGTTGTTTATCCAATCCTTTCTGAAGAAAATAGAGAGATTCCATACGCCGAGCGCAAGCATTTTGACCGCTTTTGGGTAGTGGATCCACTCGATGGCACCAAGGAATTTATCAAGCGCAATGGTGAATTTACCGTCAACATCGCCTTGGTAGAAGCGGGCCGCCCTATCCTAGGCGTGGTTTACACGCCAGTGACCAAAGAGTTATTCTACGCCGTCAAAGGCAGTGGGGCTTACCTCAGCCTAGATGGGGAAACCAAAAACATCAAAGTCAATGATTTCTCTAAGACAGATACTGGATTGAGACTCGTTTGTTCTAGATCGCACCTCAATGAAGAGACGCAGCAGTTTGTGGACCAATACCAAGAACCTGCTTTGGTGAGTAAGGGAAGCTCGCTCAAGTTTATGATACTGGCGCAAGGAGACGCCGACATCTACCCTCGACTCGCGCCGACTATGGAGTGGGATACCTGCGCCGCACAAATCGTGCTCGAAGAAGCTGGCGGCCAAGTCATCAACAACGAAACCAAGCAGCCATTGTCTTACAACAAAGAGAATCTACTCAACCCTCATTTCATCGCCATCGGTGGACTGAAGGAAGATAGCCTTTCTTAAAATAATATTCTGGGAGTCTCCCTATGCTTGACTGAAAAAAGTCAGGCATAGGGCCGGGCTCTTGCGGGATGCCTGTCCTTGTCTCGACAGAAAAAGTCGAGCCAGCGCACCGACTGATTTATCCTGACCTCCGCTCCGCTGCAGCCAGGCTAAACCAGCCGCCCTATCGATCCCTGACTCGGTCTACAAAAACGAACATGTTAATATAAAATGGATGGGATTCCTTTTTTAATGATTCAAAGGAATTCGCAGAAAGTGGCGTGTACACCACTAGATTCATGGATGCCTCATTCGAGATAATAAACGATGAATTGCACTTTACCTATTTCACCGAAACAGACCTCATCTCAGGCGAACAAGAAACTCCCGGCATAGACAAATTCGAAGAAGTATATACCAAGGAATAAGCGATTGATTAAAAAATTAGAATTGTCAATCTATTAGAGTTTAATATGTCAACACCTACCTGTTTTGTCGAGAAACTGTGCTAATTATTGTTCACATCACGAATTTAACCTTAAATCTTGTTTGACACCACAGTATCAAATGGCGACATCATGTCATTTTGCTTTTGTCATTTCAAGCTTATTGCGTATTTTGATATTGTGTTAACAACATAATAATGCATTCGTCGTTTCAAAATTATAGATGAATACACCGAGACATTCATCATAGCCCAACAACTAACAGACTAAAAACCACACTATATGAGTCGCATTCTTTTTCTAGCATGTTTTCTTCTCGGAACATTACCTATTCTTTTTTCTCAAACTCCAGATGAGATACTACCCGATTTGAATGAACCCAATGACTTGATCTTAGTCGGTGACGACCTTTACTTTATAGAAAGAAACACCATCCATAAAGTGGATTTAGCCAACCCTCCTTTTGTATCAAAAGTGATTGTATCAGGGATCGAGAGAGGAGCTGGATTGGCCGTGAAAGATGGATTTCTTTACGCGACAGATTTTGATCGTGGCTTGATTCTAAAAGTGGATATCACAAATAATGAATACCCAACAGAGATATTAATAAGAGGCCTACAAACTCCTGATATGTTAGCCATCGATGGAGACATTCTTTACTACACCGACCCTAATGCAAATCTCATTGGTCGAGTTAACTTGACTACAGCCAATCCACAAATGCAACCTCTACTCAGGAACGCAGGTAGAGCTATCGGTATCGCCATTTATGATAATCTACTATTTTATACAGACCAAGAAAACAAGACAGTCAACAGAATTGACTTATCAGCTAACATCCCAGTTTCTTCTGTTATATTCTCTAATTTATTTAGACCTCAAGGTTTGAGTAAGTGTGGAAGCGAAATATACCTCTGCGATGACAGGGGCGCTAGCATTTGGAAATTCAACCCGTCTTGCAGCGCCAATGAATTGGAGATTGTCATAGAGAACGCAGATACGCCTCGACAAACAGCCATCACAAATAATTTCTTGTATACTATGGCTGTCGACTCTGAAAACATATCTCGTATTAGTTTCTTTAATTCTGTTTGTTACATTGATAGGCATATCATTTGTGAATCTGAAACGCTTACTTGGCTAGATGGCATCACCTATTCTGGACCTAACAATACCGCTTCCATTACCTTGCAAAATACCAATGGCTGCGACTCTATCGTAACGCTTAACTTGACTATCAACAACACAGATACAGAGGTGACTACTTCTGGTGGTACACTTACAGCTACTGAAACTAATGCTAGCTATCAGTGGTTAAATTGTAAGGATAACTTTGGAACCATATTCGGAGCAACATCATCTACTTTCTCTCCACAATCTTCAGGTGTGTTTGCAGTAGAAATCACTAAAAATGGATGTGTCGACACCTCAGACTGTTTTAGAGTTTCTATAACCAGCACCAATGATCTTTCTATAGATACTCCTTTTGAAATCTACCCTAATCCTACCTCTGAAATGCTTACCATCAATTTTGAAAAAAGCAGTTCAGGCCATATCGAAGTGTTTACCTTGGCGGGTAAGCTAGTCCATCAATACCCCATCCGTAATGATCGCACACTCACTATTCCATTGGCAGAACCAGCGGGCGTTTATTTTGTCAAGATTCAGTTGGGAGAATTAAGCTGGACAGAGCGAATTTTAAAGATTTAGCAGTTCGCATTCTACCAATTCCTCATTGAAAGTCTCTTCTTGAAAACATTTGGTCTAAAGGGATCGCACTTTAGTTCATTTTTTATACTATACCTAGTATCTTAGGTTTCAAATAAAAAAACTTCACATGGTAAAAAATCAAATACTTGCCTTAGTGGCATTCTTCCTGTTTACGACAATTTCACTTGATGCTCAATTAAGCTGGTCTCCAGAAAAAATAACTGCGGGTGAAAAAGTAACTATTACTTATAATGCGAAGGGAACAAACTTAGCAGATGAAAATACAATCGTTGTCAATCTATACCAACTAGATTATAATGACCTTACGGTGCAAGAAGTACCCATGCACGTTACAGATGGTAAATTTACGGGCAGCTTTACAGCTAACAGTAATACCAAAGCTTTATTATTTGGAGTAGCGAGTGAGAACTTAGAAATTACAGATAATAATGGTGAAAAAGGATACAAGACGGTCATCTACAAATCAGATAGAAAAACTCCGGTAGAAAAAGGCTATGCCTCTAAAGCATGGATCAAAGCAGAATATGGGAATTATGTTGGCGCCAAGACCGATGCAAAGAAAGCCTTGAAAGCGATGAACAAAGAGTTCGCTACACATCCAGCTTCTACCAAGGATATGAAATTGCAAGATTTTCATTTAGGACTGGCTTCCGCTGCCAAGGATAAGGAATCTATGGAAAGCCATGCTCCTAGAGCAGCAAAAATAATGGACAGCAAAAATCCAACGGAAGATGAATTGGCTTATGCGTATAAGTATACCCAGAGAGTAAGCAAAGACAAAGAAGCACAAGCTGCGATAAAGACTCAAATGATTGCTGCTTACCCAAAAAGTAATCTCGCCGCTAGAGAAATCAGTGGTAAAGTAAGAGGGGCCAAAGATGCTACCGAAGCGATTGCCATCTTAGACATGTGGGACAAATCATTTGCAAATGATGAGACTAAAAATAGCACAAGAAACTATATTATCAACAGTATCGCTTCTAAGTATGCCAAAGCTAAAGATTGGGACAACTATAAGAAATACCTAGGTATGATCGACAATCCTACAAGACAAGCTGGTTCGCTCAATGGCTTAGCTTGGGGTATGAGTGGCGAAGCCCTGGATGCAGATGCTCCTGATGCCAAAATGGGTTTAGCCTTTTCTAAGCAGGCTCTTGAATTATTAGATGCAGAAATGAAAGCCATGAAGTTCAAGTCTGATAATATGACTAACAGACAGTATGAGCAGAGATTAAATTATTCCAAAGCAATGTACTGTGATACCTATGCGCTGCTTGCCTATAAGAATGGAGATGTAAAAGATGCGCTGATGCACCAGCAAGTTTCTTGTGATGCTAACAAATTTAGCGATGCAGAAATGAATGAGCGCTACTCTGTATATTTTGAAGAAATCAAAGGCGAACAAGCTACAGAAGAATTGATTGCAGGATTGATCGCTAAGAGCAAAGCAAGCCCTGCAATGAAAGAACGTCACAGAAGATTGTACATAGCCAACAACACTATCGAATCTGCCTACGAAAAGTACGTTACTCAATTAGAAGAAACAGCTAAAGCATCTATCCTTTCCGAACTAAAAGAAAAGATGATAGACGAACCGAGTCCAAAATTTGATTTGGTAAATCTAGCTGGCGATAGAGTGAGTTCTGAAGACTTGATCGGAAAGGTTGTCGTGGTAGATTTTTGGGCGACTTGGTGTGGACCTTGTAAGGCTTCATTTCCAGGCATGCAGAATGCAGTTACAAAATTTGAGAAAAGCGAAGACGTAGAATTTGTATTTATTGATACTTGGGAGTCTGGTGACAATGTCCAGGAAAAAGTATCTGACTTTATCTCTAAAAACAACTATACCTTCAATGTATTGATGGATACGGATGCAGCCATCACTAGCGCTTATGGTGTAAAAGGTATTCCTTCTAAATTCATCATCGGGAAGAACGGAAATGTAAAATTCAAGAGTTCTGGATTTAGTGGAAGTAATGAAGAGCTAGTTCAAGAGATAACTATGATGATTGAGCTCGCTGGAGGAACACTTCCTACTGCGACTATGGCTCCATAGTAATAGTGTAGAACCGAAAATTAAAAAAGGATGATAAGGCAAATTGCCTTATCATCCTTTTTGTTTTATAATAGGGATGTTCAGAAGTAAGAGAAGAACCCCGGCAGAGCTTGCCCCGATTTTTTTCGGGGGGTGATAATACTATAGCCCAGGGTGGCAACCCTGGGAATTAACGAGGCAAGAACCAATTTGGCGTGATTTTCTTTTAAAAA
>CAKZVJ010000013.1 GCA_937923345.1 uncultured Saprospiraceae bacterium | reverse complement strand
TGATTTTAGAGACCAACAATGTACACTTTACATATCGCTTTTTTGTTGAATATGATATATTTATATATATTTTTTCTTCGAACCTGATGCCTATCCGAAAAAAATCGGGGCAAGCTCTGCCGGGGTTCTTCTCTTACTTCTGAACATCCCTACGAAGCAAGGACAATTTAAAGTCCTCTAAATTATTGTAGCATTTATGACTCTCTAAATGTAAGCAACAGTTGTGACTCTCCCAAAGGTTTTAGTTCCAATCATCTCTAATATATAACTATTAATCCTTACGCACAAGGGATCGAAAAGGCAGCGACCGGAGGAAGCTGGTCACGACCTTTTCGGGAGGGACGGGAGTGAACACGGACCCTGATAGAGCCCGGTCCCGACTTTTTTCAGTCGGGAGGTGCCCAAATCCTTACCCACACAATCGCTAAAGTCCTCATTTTCAGCGCAATTTTCGCATGTCTAAAAAAATATCGCGAAATATTTACTGATTATCAACAACTTACGAATCGAGCCCTCGTAAATTGTCTTCGATATACTTGTATTATCCGTGATTAGGGCATACCTTTGCAGCGCCCTAAGAAAAAGGGCTATTTTAATTAATAGAATACTCATAAAAAATTTATAAAGTGGACTACTTAAGTTACAAAACAAAATCGGAGCGTAAGGAAGACGTGGTACGTGACTGGTTCGTAGTAGATGCTGAGGGTGAGACAGTTGGAAGACTGGCTACCAGAATCGCTACGGTACTCAGAGGAAAGCACAAGCCATCCTATACGCCGCACGTAGATACAGGAGATAACGTGATCGTCCTGAACGCGGATAAGATTCGTTTTACTGGAAACAAGATGAAAGACAAGCAATATGTGTCTTACTCGCTATATCCAGGGGGACAGAAGAAAATCAATCCAGAGGCATTGATGAAGAAGAAGCCATTTGCAGTAGTCGAAAGAGCTGTAAAAGGAATGCTTCCTAAGAATAAGCTGGGTAGAGCAATGTTTAAAAAGCTGTTTGTATACGCTGGGACGGAACATCCTCATGCGGCACAAAAGCCTAAGAAATTTGAATTTTAATCATAAAATTAATCTATAGAATATGGAAATGGTAAACGCCATAGGTAGACGTAAAGCTTCCGTAGCGAGAGTATACTTCACAAAAGGAGAAGGCAAAATCGTCGTTAACGGTAAGGACTTGAAAGAATACTTTCCACAAGAAAATATACAAACGAATGTCACTGACCCATTCAAGATATTGGAGCTAGATAGTGCTATCTATGATATCCAAGTGAATGTGAAAGGGGGTGGCTTCAAGGGGCAATCTGAGGCCATCAGAATGGCTGTATCTAGAGCATTGGTTAAGATCGATGAGGACTTCAAGAAGACCTTGAGAGAGAACAAATTCTTGACTAGAGATGCAAGAGAGGTAGAACGTAAGAAATATGGTAAGCCGAAAGCAAGAAAGAGCTTCCAGTTCTCTAAGCGTTAATTTTTATTTTTATAATCGATACTTATATATATCTAATTATGGATACACCTAAATATAAAGAATTGTTAGACGCAGGCGTTCACTTTGGACACATGCGTAAAAAATGGAACCCTAAGATGCAGCCATACATCTTCATGGAGCGTAAAGGGATTCACATCATAGATCTTAACCGTACTACGGAATGCCTAGAGGATGCGGTAAACGCTGCGCGTACTATCGCGAAGTCTGGTAGAAAAATCATGTATGTGGCTACAAAGAAGCAAGCGCGTGATATCGTCATGAATGCTGCAAAGAGTGTAAACATGCCTTTCGTGACCGAAAGATGGTTGGGGGGTATGATGACTAACTTCGCTACTATAAAGAAATCTGTACGTAAGATGCAAAACATCGAGCGTATGCTAAAGGATGGATCTCTTACTTCTGTAACTAAGAAGGAAAAGCTCATGCTCGAAAGAGAAAAGGCGAAGCTGGATAAAGTAATCGGCGGTTTGTCTCAGTTGAATATGTTGCCTGCAGCATTGTTCATCGTAGATATTCACCACGAACACTTGGCTCTTGCTGAATCTCGTAAGCTGGGTATCCGTACCATAGCTATGGTAGATACCAACTCTGATCCTAACTTAGTAGACTTCCCTATTCCTGCGAATGATGATGCATCTAAGTCTATCAGAATTATCACCGATACGATCACTGCCGCAGTGAAAGAAGGATTGGCAGAAAGAAAGGCCATGAAAGCAGAAAAGGAAAAAGCGACTAGCTAATCTGTTGACTGCCGAATTGAATAATAATTAATAAAATAAATACAAACTTATAATCATGAGTGATGTAAAAATTTCAGCCGCGGACGTCAAAAAATTGAGAGACGCTACAGGCTCTGGTATGATGGATTGCAAAAAAGCGCTTACCGAATCTGGTGGAGACTTTGATGGTGCAATCGAATACTTAAGAAAGAAAGGCCAAAAGATGGCTGGTAAGAGAGCAGATAGAGAAGCTAAAGAAGGTGTTGTTATCGCCCTTACTTCTGACAATAAAGAAAAAGGTATCGTAGTGAGACTAGGATGCGAAACGGATTTTGTAGCTAAGAACGAAGACTTCGTGACTATGGCTAAGGAGTTCGCCAATATCGCATTGGAGAATATGCCTGCTACTGTAGAAGACTTAAATGCGCTTCCATATAAAGATGGTTTGACGATCGCTCAGAAGATCGAAGAGTACACTGGTGTGATCGGTGAGAAAATTGAAATCTCTAAGTACGCTCACCTGGAAGCTAACGGCGGACAAGTTGTTCCTTATATCCACATGGGATATAGAGCGGGTGTGATCGTAGCGATGAATAAAGACAATGCTGACTTTACAGATGCGGGTAAGGATGTAGCGATGCAAGTAGCGGCTATGAGACCTTTAGCATTGGATAAGGACAATGTTGATCCTTCTATCGTAGAAAAGGAAATCGAAATCGGAAAAGATATCGCTAGACAAGAGGGTAAGCCTGAGGCGATCATCGAAAAGATTGCGATGGGTAAACTAAACAAGTTCTACAAGGACAACACTTTGATGAACCAACAGTTTGTTAAAGATAGTTCTATGACGGTAGCTTCTTATCTACAGAGCAAGGATAAAGATTTGACTATCACAAATTTCAAGCACATCGAGCTTGGATAATTGATACTCAACAGAAATAAAAAAGACGAATTAAGTAATTTAATTCGTCTTTTTTTTGGCTATACCTTTTCTTTGGCTAAACTTTTGCAACAGTATACTCAATGGAAAGTGGTCTGGGACAGTTTATACGAATTTATTTTGGTCACTGTCATGGCGTAAAACGTAGCTGATGCCTTAGCATCAGCGAGTATTTACAACGATGACAGGGGACAAAAGAAACAGTAGAAAAGTCCCAAACCATTTTCTTTTGAGTAAAAAAATAAAATACTTCTCTATGGCTATTAAATACAAGCGAGTTCTTCTCAAGTTAAGTGGTGAATCTTTGATGGGCGAAAACAAATTTGGTATCGACCCGAAAATGCTGAAGCACTATGCTGAACAAATCAAAGCCATCAGAGATCTAGGTTGTGAAATAGCCATCGTCATAGGAGGGGGTAACATCTTTAGAGGCCTGCAAGCCGCAGACTCTGGTATAGAACGTGTCCAAGGAGATTATATGGGTATGCTAGCGACGGTCATCAATGCGATGGCCCTGCAAAGTTCTCTAGAGTCCACTGGAGTATACACGCGTCTTATCTCCGCGATAGAGATGCGTCAAATCGCTGAGCCATACATTCGTAGACGTGCTATCCGTCACCTGGAAAAGGGGCGTGTAGTGATTTTTTCTGCAGGTACTGGTTCTCCATACTTTACTACTGATTCTGCTGCCGCACTTCGTGCCAATGAGATCGAAGCAGATGTCATCCTTAAGGGTACTCGTGTAGATGGTATCTATACTGCTGACCCTGAGAAGGACCCAGATGCTAAGAAGTTCGATAACATTTCTTTTTCTCGCGTGATCAGTCTTGGTCTGAGCGTGATGGATATGACTGCCTTTACGCTGTGTCAAGAGAACGATCGTCCTATCGTGGTATTCGATATCGGCGAGCCGGACAATCTGTATAAGATTGTACAAGGTGAGGCGGTGGGGACTTTGGTAGAAGGGTAATTTTAGCAGCGCGCGGGGCTGCCCGCTAGGGATTAGGTTTTAGGAGTTGAGCAAATTCATGAATTTGCTTTACGTCTGAGATCGCGGGTTGAGCAGAGGGTGAGCAGAGGGTGAGCAAATTCATGAATTTGCTTTACGTCTTAGATCGCGGGTTGAGCAGAGGGTGAGCAGAGGGTGAGCAGATTCATGAATTTGCTTTACGTAGGTTGTGGGTTGAGCAAATTCATGAATTTGCTTTACGTCTTAGATCGCTGGTTGAGCAATCGCTCAAAGCATTTATAATTCACAATTTATCATTTATAATTACTATGGGCCATGCCGAGCCAATACACCAGGCTAGGCAATCGGCACCGCGCTCTGCGATGGTATCCGTGCTGCGCACCCACTCGTACCTCGTGGCATCTCCGATCGCTTGTCCAAAAAAAAAAAAAAAGATAGTTCTAAGCTAATTCTCATATAAGTTGAAATCTATGTTTAAATAGCGTATTTGAGTTTTGCTTGCACTGTAAAATTTTTACTGACATAAGAGATTTTCAAAAATCCCTTCACTAAAAGTCAGCTAATCCCGAGATACCATTTGGCGTATTCGCGACATTTAACAATTAAATTCAGGGTAAATAAGGCTTGAGTATTACCCCTTCCCAACAAGAAAAATGGCTATATATTTGTAGCAATAATCTACTGTAAACCAGTTACAAAAATGAATTACAACTAGAAAAATCACACATTTTAATACAAGAATTTTCATGTGAAAACATATTTTTTTTAAGCTTGGCTTGTCTTATTTTAGATTGTATTTATTTACAGCAACAAAACAGACAGTCAGCGAATAGGACTAGAACAACCGAAGAGAGTAAGAGCGAAAACCATCCTACCTGATTTGTTTATGGATTTGAAATCATATTTTTTCATTTTTATAAAACTTATTATTATGTATTATTTATTTAAAACATCCATTTATGCTTTAAAGGCAATGTTTATCTGTTTTATGTTTACAT
>CAKZVJ010000012.1 GCA_937923345.1 uncultured Saprospiraceae bacterium | reverse complement strand
TAATTTGGCTCCATGCTTCTTCAGAAGACAAATTACACCATGTTTTCCGTATAGGTGCCCTGCTCCAATAGCACAAAAAACTGATTCGTTTTGAGATAGCTTGAATAGTCTACTTGACATTTTTATGTTTCTGTTTAGAAGTAAGGTTTTGCGCCATTTTCCTAATGATCTCTTACCTTGATGATAGAGCTTATCTACCTGGCCATTTGTATAATAGTCTAAGATTTTGTGATGTTGTCTGACAAAAGCAGAAAAATTGCGGATAACTGATTTTAATTGCTTGATCTCCGTCTTAAAGTCTATGGTGTTCAAAATGTCAATATGCTCCTCTGGAGACTCAATTCCGAAGGTGCGTTTACCATTGTCGTTAGCATATTGATAAAGATGCATGTCTAGTATCTGGTCTGCCTCTTCTTTCATAATCAAACTTGACATGAGATTGATAAGGTTCATAGGCCGGAGGTACTGTAAATGCAGGATAGGTGGTGCACCGATATTCTTCAAAATACGATCTAGCCTGAGCAGTTCTTTTGGCTTCAAAATGGCCATTAGAGATTTTTCCTTTGGTAACATAAGACTCTGTTGCATTTCTGGATCTCTTGCCAAATCTAAATCAATCTCTACGCAAAAAGCTTGACATGAATCAATGTACGAAGCAATTTGATTGAAAGCAGAAAACACCTTCTCAGATTTGACATGCATAGTGCCAAAGAGGTATGATTTCTGTTCGAACTTAGTATTTGAAATTTCCCAGAGAAGGGTCTGCTTTTTAAGCTTCAATACTGATTACTAATCTTTGTAATTGAAAGGCAGAACTGCAGAATTCTTTACTGTTGATAAAGTCATTAGCGTTTTCAATCTTTCAATTTCTTCTATTTGGGATAAAGTCTTAAATAGTAGCTGCTCATACGTTGGTATATCTTTGCAAATAATCTTGATGAGAAAGTCAGCTTCGCCTGTGATGATATAGCATTCGGTAATCTCCTCAATAGCTTTTACCTTTTCAAGAAAATTATTAAGTGCCTGTTCTTTTTGCCAAGCAAGTGAAACCAATACAAAGGTTTTAACATTTAGACCAATACTTGTAGGATTTACTATGGCATGGTAGCTCTCAATGATCTCAGTCGACTCTAGTTTTTTTACTCTTTCTAAAGTAGGCGCTGGGGACAGACCAATTTGTTTTGATAACTCAAGGTTAGTAATCTTGCTATTATTTTGTAGTATTTTTAGGATCTTTAGATCGATTTTATCCAACTTTTCCACGCTTCTTCTTTGATTTTAGTTTCTATTAAGATAGTTCATCTCGTAATTGACGCGCAAGATATAAAAAATTAAATAAGCCAATCTAATAGATTTGCCTTTTTTTATTTTTTAATTTTAGTTAAACCGAGTCAAATGTTTGCATAAATTTTCTTTTTGACAATAAGGGGGAGCATGGTAGTAAAGCCGCGTGAATGATGGGAATCATCCCACTGATAAGTGGGAGTCCGAGCCAAGGTAGGTGGGTAGGCAAAGGACCGAAGCGATCAGCGGAGTGATGGACAGCATGGTCCGACAGGACACGCCCAAATCAATCTATCAAAGAATTCTTAGCTTAAACTGTATTTCAATCTTCTCTTGGAGGCTACCATCAGACTGACCCAAATCACCCATACACTATCAAATACGAAGGTTATTTTTTGCAAAATGGGGGTGAAATAAAATCCGATCTTAGTTTCGTAACTCAAGAAGACCAGAATGCTGAGGACAAAGCAGGTATAGGCTAAGGCTTTGAGTCGGCGGTTTTCATAGTTAATGAGTTCTAGAAAAAAGGGTATCAATGCTATGCTGCCTAGCACTCCAGTAATAGTAACTACTAGGTCATGATAATCTGTGTACATAAAAATAAAAATAGTCATAGTGAGCATGCCTACAAAACGGATAATCCTAGTATTTCGGTTCTGTACAGTGAAGATCTCAGGGAGAATATAAAAAAAAGAAATCATCGCGAAACTCAGCATCAAATGGGCGATAATAGCAATCGGACGTGCGTCATTGACAACTCCCTCTTCTAGATGCAGAGACATCAAATCGCAAATAAAATTATGAAAATAGCTGTAGCCTTCAGAGGCAATTTCATTGACAGAGCCTCCAGGGTACATGGTGGTCGCAATCACAAAAAACAATAAGAATCCTATCAAACCTACGATGGGAAAATACGGATATTGTTTTTTTATGAGCTGGAGCATACACATTGAAACAGGACTATGCCCGCATGGTTCAAAGCTAAGTTAAGAATAAATGGCAATTCTATCACTGAGCAAGGAAACCAAAATGAGTAATGCTGTAAAAAATCTAAAATTATTGGATCAGTTCATACTTGTACTGCAACATCTCAATTATGGGAGCGCCAGTTTTGGGATCTTCATTAGTAAGAAAAATGTCGATATCTATCGTTTCAGATTCTTCCTTTTCCGTACTGTCAAAAGTGACCAAAATTTTACCGCTGTCTCCAGGCTTTATCTCTGAAGTTGGATAATCGGTGGTGGTGCAATCACATGAAGACACCAAATCTATCTTGATAGGTGCGTTGCCTATATTAGAAAATGAAAATTCAAACTTACGTGTTTCGCCCTTGGTTACACGACCTAAGTCGATAAATTTTTGATCAAAAGACATCTTACCTCCTTCATGTGTGGGCTGAGATATGGGCTGAGACGTGGGCCTTGTAGTCAGCTGTGTAGTAGTTTGTTGCGCAAATAAACCTATACTCGAACCGAATGTCAAAGCGACAATAAAAAATATACGACTTATCATCTAATTATTATTTTTTCTTTTGAAAATATCATCCATGACTGCAGGCAGTTGTTCTGCTCCAATACGCTTGAAAATAATTTCATTCTTATCATCCAAGATATAGATCTTGGGAGTGGATTTTACATTGTAGAGATTGTGGTATCGCGATCTAAAATAAGGGTCGGTCACATTAATCCATTTTAACATCTCTGGGCGTTCCTTAATAAATTCAGCGCAAGCTGGTGTAGATTTATAATTTTGATGACATAGGGCGAATAACTCTACTCCCTTGTCTTTATACTTATCGTAAAATTCAATCATTTTAGGCATGCTCTTCTTGCAATGTCCACAATCTGGAGCCCAAATGAATAATATCTTGTAAGGACTATCTAGCTCGTGGAGGCTAACTTTGTCCCCCAAGACGAACTTTTTATGCTCTTCTTCTTCGTTCTCCATGGCGATGAGTGTTTTTTCTACATCCAAGCGTGGAATAGAAATCTCAGGCGCTATTTTACCGATAAGTATTGGTTCTGTCTTGGAGGCATTATCTACAATTTCTAATAGTTTTTCTGGCTCCACCCATTCTGCTTCGCCCTTTGCATAATAGCTCATGACGATGTGCACATATACAGCATCCATACCAATGATTTTGCTATTAGCGTATTTATTCAACAGTGTTGAAAGCCAATTACGCTTGGTCTCCTGGTTATTGTTCGCTTTTTGAATGATGACATCCACAGACTTTGAGATGGAGTCTGGATGCTGCACAGTTAGTTTTTCTAGATATGTCATCACCTTATTATGCAGCAAAGATGTTCTAATCAAACAAGGATCCGATAAATCCACATTGTCAAACCAATGATCCCTGATGAAGTAGAAGCGATTTCGTCTATCTTCATCAGAGGTGCCAAAATCAGGAACCTCTACTTCGAGACTTGCATTTACTATTTTAGCCGCCATGCTTGCAGGATGTTTCTCAATTAAATCTAATTGGTACTTTTTTACTTTTTTATTTAGTGCATCAAGTTGTGCTTCTAAGTCTTTTGGGTCCTGGTTCTTATCTTTTTCAGTTTTAATCTGTTTGTTTAGGTCTTGTGCTTTAGGGGATTGAATTCCTAAGAATTGCAAGTATTTGTAGAACAATTCATTTTCTTCAGATCCTTTGAACTTAGCCTCCTCAACCGGATTAGTAACATTTGTGATCAAAGAAAACTTCTGCTCAGAATCATTGAGCAGCATTTGAAAGTACTTATTATCGGGTGGCATGATAATAAGGTACATCCCACAGTCAAGGCGTTCTTCCCCAGAGAAGACAAATTCGTCTCCATCTCTAAGCACAGTATCTTTTATGTATTGCTTATCGGCGTATTGGTACCCTAAAAGAAGCGTATCATTTTCAAACCCATCGATCTGGACCTTTATTTCATATCCATCCTGTGCTAACATCAAAGTGGTGAGCATCAAAAAGGCTATCGTGAAAATGAATGTAATTTGTTTTATCATAAATATAGTCTGTGTGCCAAGTACAAGACTTGGTTAAATTGGTTTTATATTATAGATGCCTTAAGTATTTTCGGTAAGTTATGTATCCAAAAGAAAAAGCGCCCAATTATATGAATTAAGACGCTTTTAGTGCAGCTTTTGTTGCTTAAAATTTTCTTAAAAAACGATATAAAACTCAAGCAAGCAGTAATCATTTTTGCTTTTTCTGTTCATTTTTACTTTCTTCTTTGAGTTTTTCAATAGCATCCTTAATATCTGCCATTTGTAAGCTAAGTTCGGCAATTTTCTCGTCAGCTTCTTTGATTTCCAACCGTTTGGCTTCTAAAAGCGCAATTTCTTCGGCAATCTTTACTGCAGTCTCTTCTTTGACTGTATTAATTTGTTCTTTAGCTCCTTGTTTAGCTTCATAAACGGCGTCGCTTGCTTCCTTTTGAGCGACTATAATTTCCTCTTGAGCTTTCTTACGTTCTATTTCGGTTTCTTCATTTAATTTCAATCTCTGGGCTTGAGTTTGTTCAACCAGTAGCTCACGTTCCATTTCAGCCTCTTTCCTTGCTTTGTCGATTTCGTTTTGTGCCTCCGCTTTAGCAGCATCGATAGCTATATTTGACTTTGCTATTTCTTCTTCAATGCGTTTCTGTTCCACTAAGACTATTTCGGCGGCTTCTTGCTTTATGAGTGCGATCTCTGTTGCTGACTCTTCCTTTGCCTTTGCCATCGCTTCTGCAGCGGCTTCTTGGGTGGCTAACATTTCTAGTTCTGCCTCTTCTCTAGCTTGACTTGCTTGCTCTCTAATGGTTTTAATTTCTCCCGCTGTTTTAGCTTTCGTTGCCGCAACATCCTCGGCTCCTTTGATTTTTGCTTCGATGATAGAATTTGTAATCTCTTCTTTTTCGGTGGCTGCTTGTTCTTGGATGGCCGCAATTTCTTCAGACTGAGCTTTCTTTACTTTTGCGATGGCTTGGACGGCGTTTCTATTCACTTCAGCCATCTCAATGGCATTGGCTTCCATTGCACTCACTACTTGATTTTTAATCTCAGCAATTTCATTTGCAGCGTCCTCTTGTGTTTTCAATATCTCTGCAGCAGCATTTTGTTTGGCTTCTACCACTTCTTTAGTACTGGCCTGAGACATATCTTTTTCTTTAGTCTTAGCAGCCAAGATACGCTGAGAAACTTCTGCCTTTATTGTCTCCATTCTTTCTCTTGCGGCAGTTTGGGCTTGTGCGACTTCATCTGCATATTTGACTTTCGCATTTTCAGCAGAAGAATTTGCCTCTTTCACCTCCTCTATAGATTTCTCCCTTGCATTTGTGATCTCTTTACTAGCTCTTTCTCTAGCAGCTTGAACTTCATTTGTGGAAGCCATTTTGATCTCAGCTTCCTTCTTCTTTGCCTCTTCTAGTGCTACTTGTAGTTCTGTTTCAATTTTTTGTATTTCTGCTTGGGCTCTTTTTTGTGCTTCGGCTACCTCTGTTGCAATTATTGACTTTTGTTCCTTGGAAGCTTCTTTGGCTTTTGCGATTTCTTCAGCCTCTGTGGCCTTGATTTGTTGGACTGTTTCACTTACTTTTTCCCGTGTAGATTTGACCTCTGCTGCTGCAGCTACTTTTTCTTGGGCAACAACATCTCTTGTATTAGCGATTTCTTCAGTTGCTTTTTGTCTGGATTCAGCGACATCTAAAGCGGTCTTTTCTTTCTCTTTTGCAGCACGTTCCTTTAAATCGGCTATTTCAGTCGCCTGTGTTTCTTTGATTAAAGCAGTTTCTTCCACGCTTTTTCTTCTAGACTCTGCCAGATCAAAAGCTAGACTCTGCTTTTCCATTACTCCTTTTTCTCGAATTCTAGCAATCTCTTCAGCTGTTTGTTCCTTGATTTCTAGAATTTGTTGGGAAGCTGTTTTTTTAGTGTCCACGACATCTTCAACACTTTTATTTTTTTCCGTCTTTGCTACTTCTCTGGCCTCTGCGATAGTCTGAGCAGTTTCCTGTCTGATACGTTCTAACTCAGAGTTTGCATTTTCTCTTGCGCTGGCTACCTCATCAGCGTATTCTAGCTTTGCTGCTTCTAATTTTTCTTTTATAACTTGAACTTCCTTTGCAGCTTTATTTCTAGCAAGAGCAACAGTCTCGGCAGATTCAAGTTGAGCATTTTTGACAACTTCCGCAGCTTTCAATTTAGCCTCTTCTACATTACTTGCCAACTTTTGCATAGCACTGTCCGCATTCTGTTTTGATTCTGATACCTTAACTGCTAACGAAGTTTTTGAGGATTCAATTTCTGCATTTGATGCTTGACGCGCAGCAAGAACTTCTTCTGCGTAAATAGCTTTTTGCTCTGCTGCATTCTCTCTCGCCTTTGTCACCTCATCTTGAAGAGAGGCTTTTATTTTACTTGCCTTTTCTTTTTCAGCCTGAATTTCGGCTCTTAGTCGATCTTTAGTTTCTGCTAGTTCTATTTTTAATTCCGCTAATTCCTGATCATTCAAAAGACTAATATCAGTCACTCGTTTTCCTGAACCACCTCTACGTGATGAGCCGCCTCCAGCACTGGTACTAGCATTTGCCCCAATCTTAAATTCTGTATTAGCAAGCGCTTCATTTTTAACCATTGTTCGATCAAGCTGGCTGGAGAAGCATTTTGCCATTGTTTTCAGCTCGCTTTGTCTACTTTCTTGTAGCGATAATTTTCGCATTTCCAATGTTATATTATTACGCAAATAAATAGAGACAATGGAAGTAGAGGTAATCCAATCCAAAGCTGCTAAATCCATTTGAAGAGTATTTTTGTAGACTGGGACATTTCCGTTCTTATCTACCTCGCCCATTTCGATAAAGCGATAACTTTTTCTTGTATTGCTTCTATCAACAAAAATGAATTCATCATCTTGATTAAATTCTTGCCCAGCTCTTGAATTCACTTTGGCTACGATACCATCCTCTGTGTTGGCAAATCCAAGACTGTAAGAATAATTTCCCCTTACAACAACGGTTACTTTTTTCGATTCTAACAAATGAATGCCTGCAATTTTTTTATTTTCGGTAATCATCGATCCACAATCTTGAGCAAAGAGAGCGAAGGACTGACATAATAAAATAAAAGTTACTGAGAGGACAATGTGGCGGTGAGTTGTCGACATATTGGTGTAGTTATGGTTTTGAAGTACAGTACTAAGAGAACGTCAATACACCAACATTAAGTGTAAACACCTCTTCTGACTGCTTCAAATATAACTATAAATACTATTTTTTTAGCATACTAAGGCTATAGTTGCGACTCATCTTTGGCAGAAGCCAATAAAAATAGGACTGCCATACGTACTGCGACACCATTTTCTACTTGGTCTAATATGATAGAATGATCTGAATCAGCCACTTCACTGCTAATTTCTACTCCTCTATTCATAGGCCCAGGATGCATTATGACAATTTGCTTGTCCAAAGAGTCAAGCATTGGTTTATTTACCCCAAAATGTAATGCGTATTCGCGTAGCGAAGGAATATATTTTATGTTTTGCCTTTCTAATTGTATTCTTAAGATATTTGCCACATCACACCAAGCAAGCGTTTCTTGTACATTATAGCTAACTTCTACTCCTAATGAATTGATATGCTTGGGTATCAAAGTGGGAGGACCACAGACTCTAACTTTAGCACCAAGTTTTTGTAAGCAGAATATATTACTTAAAGCGACTCTTGAATGCTTAATATCTCCTATAATAGCTATATGCTTTCCTTTCAAAGAACCAAGTTGTTCTCTCATAGAAAAGGCGTCAAGTAAAGCTTGGGTTGGGTGCTCGTGGGTACCATCCCCTGCATTTACAATATTGGCATCAATATGTTGTGAAAGAAAATGAGGTGCTCCTTGCGCTGGATGCCTAATAACGACCATATCTACTTTCATTGACAAGATATTGTTAACCGTGTCCAATAAGGTTTCACCTTTTTTAACTGAAGAATTACTAGAAGAAAAATTAACAACATCTGCAGACAATCGCTTTTCTGCTAACTCGAAAGACAGCTTAGTACGCGTACTGTTCTCAAAAAATAGATTTGCTACAGTTATATCTCTTAGAGAAGGTACTTTCTTGATTGGACGGTTAATTACATCCTTAAAGTTATCAGCGGTTTCAAAAATCAAATTAATATCTTGGACATTTAAATCTTTTATTCCCAACAAATGCTTACTACTCAATGTAGATTTGATCATGAGTCTTGTGATTCTTTTTTATTAGCAAATAATAGGACTTCACTTTTGTCTTTCTTCTTACCCCAATTGACCTTTACATAAGCTTCATTTAGAGCGTCTACGACCATTCCTACATAATTACTCATAATAGGAAATTGGCGATTGAAGCGCCTATCAATGAGACACATCAACTCTATTTTAGAAGGTCTTCCAAAGTCTTGTAATGCAGACATAGCAGCGTGTATGGTTCTCCCTGTGTACAAGACGTCATCGATTAGGATAACATTTTTATTTTCAACTAGAAAGTCTATTTCAGTAGAGGCTGCACGAATAGGTTCATCACGTTTACGGAAATCATCGCGATAAAATGTGATATCAATTTTTCCGTAAGGAATATTGGTTTCAGGGCTTAGCGTTTTTAAACGTTCATAAATCTTATCTGCCAATAATACACCTCTTGGTTGTATCCCTATAAGAACTGTATCGGCTAAATTTTGATGATTTTCTAAGATGCTATAGCACAACCTGTCTAGGGTGAGTTCCAAACGCTTAGCAGAAAGTATAGTGCGACCTGTGCTCATATATGCGCAAATATAATTAACTCCATTTAATTAATGATATTATACGCATTCATTCACGAACAGGTACATATGCAGGGTTTCGATCGATGTATATCAACAAGCATTTAAAGAGTTTTTCAGCTCTATCCGCATCTTTTAGATTTTGGACTGTTTTTACAAGCTTGGCATCATCCTCAATCCACTTTAAGAAATTATCTTCCACAAAATCTGCTTTTTTACCAGATTTAAAGGACATCATAAAGGGCCTTTCTCTTTTTTTCTCAGTCATAATTTGTGCTTGTCTAAATGGCACACCAGTTAGTGGATTATATGCTGTAATTGTTTCTGACTGTTCATACTTTTCCTCCATTACATAATAGCAAATACTCCCCCTGACTTTGAGTCCTACATACTTATGCAATCCAGCCTCATTTTTTTTCTCTACGTTAATATATGGAATACCACCTAAACTGAATCCCCAAATACCCTTTATGCTCGCTTTCGTTGCTTTTAAATGGATTGTTTCAACCAAGGTCACGAAATTTTGTGGATTTGTATGTAGTCTAGCAAAAACGCTATCCCAAGAAATACTTGGTTGGTTTTGCTGAAATTCTGAAAAAGACAAGTAAATGCCATCTTCAAACTTAAAATTCTTGGTAAGTAATACCGTTGAATCCTTTTGGGCAAAAGAATATAAAGGCAGGAGTAATAAAATAAAAATGAATGGACGCACTGGGCAATTTTTCATACAAAATTAAGTCTTTCTTTCCTTCTCATACTTATCAACGCTTGATAACATTATTTGATTACGTCCTTAGTTTTTTATTTACAATCAACCTACTAGATGACAATAGCTCTTGACTATAAGAGGGGTATAATTTGAAATTCAAATTATACCCCTTCGTCTAAAAATTATTACTTTGTAGCTATCATTTAGTCTAAAAACTAGAGCACTTAAGCGTTAGCAAATAGTGTGTTTACTTATTTAATATCAATGTAATATGGCATCTTAGCTTGTACTCCTTGCATTTGCTTTATATCCTTGATTTCTTGATAATAAGGGTAAAATTCATTCAATTCTGAAGACTTGAGCAAGATGCCTAGCTTATCTGTATCGTTACTTTTACCTGTTAATTTATCCAATAATTGTTGTGTCGGATCCTTAACAGATGGATATTCTTTGATATTGTAGCTTTCTAAGCCAGCACTATTAGCCGCTATTGCGATCGCATCATCTAGGTCCCCGATTACATCTACCAGTCCATTATTTACTGCTTTATCACCTGACCATACTCTACCCTGGGCGACTTTATGTACTGCATCTTTAGTCATGCCTCTACCCTGCGCCACTCTGTTCAAGAAAATGTTGTACATGGTATCAGTGCCATTTTGTAAAATCTCTTTCTGTAATTCGTTATGGTCCATATAGATGTTTTCATATAATCCAGCAGCCATTTTTCCAGTAAGTACTGTATCAAAGGTGATTCCCAACTTCTCATTGAATAACTTCCCTACACTAGGAATCATACTAAACACACCGATTGATCCAGTAATTGTGTTTGACTCCGCTACAATGGTATCTGCTGCTGCTGATATGTAGTATCCTCCCGATGCCGCAACGTCCCCCATGGAGGCTATCACTGGAATACCTTGGGCCTTCACTAATTCTAATTCTCTCCAAATATTTTCTGAAGCTAGGGCTGACCCACCTCCTGAATTAACTCTTACCACAACAGCCTTGATTTTATCATCATTTCTGATCTTACGAATAATTTTAGTGTATTTATCATCGCCTATAGAACCTAGTTCTGTCGGTCCTTCAAGAATAGTTCCCTCGGCATAAACTACGGCTATCTTATTCTTTACCTTAAAATCGGTTTTGCGCTTATTATCTTTTACATAATCTTTTAAATCAAAGACATTTAATTTATCATCCTCGTCTAATCCAATCTCTGACTTCATAGCAGCAATTACTTCATCAAAATACGCCACTTGATCTGCCAAGCCATATCTAACTGCATCACCTGGTTGACGAATTAAATATTGATCTGCTGTTCTCTTCAAATCCGCCTTTGAAACTCCTCGCGAAACTGAGACATCCTCTATAAATTCATCATAGAGATCATTAACATACTCTCTGATCTGTTGCTTGTTTTTATCAGACAATTTATCTAGTCGATATGGCTCAGTAGCACCTTTGAAATCACCCGCATAGTAGATCTGCATTTTGATTCCCGCCTTCTCTAGCATGTTTTTGTAGAACATTATGTTAGCACCATAACCCTTAAAGTCGATCCCACCTAATGGGTTAACGAATACCTTATCTGCAGAAGAAGCTAAATGATATGCCCCTTGAGTATAATTTTTAGCGTATGAATAGATGAATTTGCCTGATTCTTTGAATTTTAAAATCGCATCTCTAAGCTCTCCTCTTGTCACAGATCCAGCTTGAATCATACTGAAATCAAGTAAAATACCCTTTATGTTGCTGTCTTCAGCAGCTTGTTCGATAGCATATGCTATATCGTGAACACCCCAAATGTTGCTATTATTAGGGTCAGCAATAGAAAAGCCTGTTTCAACATTATTTGTTTTCTCTGGAATTTGATTCTTAAGTTGAAGCCTGAGCACCGAGTTTGACTTTGTTTTCTTTGTGCTATTAAAGCTTTCAGCAATTCCGCCACCTATTGTTACCAGCAAGAAAAACAAGGCTATCATCGATAAAAGAACGCCTAAACATGAGGCAAAAGTAAATTTGAAAAACTGTTTCATCTAATTGAAGAGTATAAGTTGATTTAAAAAATTGGACATAAGAGTTCCATTAAAATCCGAGCTCAAAATAGCCATTTTATACTGTTTGGACGGATTTTTTAGATTAATCGCTGATTTTGTTGGACATAGATACTTTTCATGTCACTTTTTTTAAAAAAGTTGCCAACGTTTGTCATTTCGGTATAATTGTTGCTCTTAAATTAAGACAAACTATCCCTCTCTTCCTCCGATTCATCGAATAATACTAAAGACCATCAGAATTATTTTAATGAACTGCGATTCTTAAACAGACATCAAAGAGTGAACAAACTTATTACAAACGCAATATTGTGCATAGGGCTTTGCTTGAGCACCAATAGTAACTTATGGTCTCAAAATACAGACATCACGCCTGGCAACCAGCCACCATTCAGTCCTGAAACCATAATAAAGAACTTCTTCATAGGAGAAGGAGTTCAAATTCTCGATGTTAAATATGAGGGTGATCTAGAAGCTACTGGTCTATTCACAGGTGGATCTACTGATATTGGCATCGAACAAGGCATAGTAATCGGAACTGGTGAGGTACAAAAAATTGGTGGTCCAAGCAGTAGCGAAAGTTCTACTAGTACTTCAAATCTAGATGTTAGGGATCCAAAATTGGAAGATATAATAGGAACAGATATCTTGAAAGATGTAGCATCATATGAGATAACCTTTATTCCTTCTTCTGATACAATTCAATTTAATTATGTATTTGCTTCGGAAGAATACCCAGAATTTGTTTGCTCTGAATTTAACGATGTCTTTGGATTCTTTATCACTGGTCCGAATCCCTCTGGCGGAACCTACAATCAACAGAATCTGGCAATTGTACCAGGCACAGATAACTTGCCTGTTTCTATTAATAACGTCAATCCAGGTATGGCTGGTTCAAGTGGAACTGATAGCAACTGCCAAACCTTAGCGAATTTAGAATTTTCTGACTTTTTCAACTTTAATAATAGTGAGCACTTGATCTTTGATGGGATATTAGAACCGTTTGTAGCGGCCGCAAAAGTAATTCCATGTGAAACCTATATAATCAGATTCTCAATAGCTGACGCAGTGGACTTTTTGAAAGACTCCGCCGTATTTCTAGAAGGTAAAAGTTTTTCTTCTAATGTGGTAGACGTAAAAGCAGTGACATTCAGTACAAATGGAACCATTACTGAGGGATGCGCACAAGCCACCTTAACCTTTGAACTACCAGAAAATTCAAATGGTGGTCAACAAATTTCTTTTGAACTAATTGGTACAGCAGAAAATGGTGTTGATATCGAATTGCTAGATACAGACATCATGATTCCAGCTGGACAATCTACAGCTGAATTACAAATCATTCCTATAGAAGACAATATAGAGGAAGATGTTGAAACTTTGGGAATTGTAGTAACAATGGGACAATGTAGCCAAGACACCATTTGGATAGGAATTGAAGATAATTTATTAAGCCCCCCTGATGAACAAGGATCAATATTTCTATGTGGTGAAAGTGAAGTAGATGTTGACTTTACTATACCTTTTGAGCCAGCTAGTCCCACCATTTTCAGGAATCAAAATGAAGTTCGGATAGAACCCGTGAATGAACAAATATTCTCTTCTATTGAGGTAGAAAATATATTCCCAAGTGTGTTGAATCAAACAGATTTTATTCAAGTATGTATTGATGAACTATCGCATCCGTGGATTGGAGACCTTTCTATTTACTTAATCGGTCCCGACAATCAATTTATAGAGCTTAGCAATAACAATGGTGGAAATGGAGGCAATGGTACAGGCCTTGATTTTTTTCTAAATACCTGTTTTACATTAGACGCAAATCAGATGATTAATGGGGCTAATGTGCAAGCCCCTTTTATTGGAAATTTCCTACCAGAGGGGGACTGGAGTGACTTCTTTGGTTCTTCTAGTTACAAAGTAAACGGAACATGGAAGTTGATGTTGATTGATAATTTTGTTGGCAGTGTAGGCACACTTAGCGGTTGGTCAATTCACTTTGGAAAATCATATGACATCAATTATTCTTGGGCACCTAATTTAGATATCAGCTGCACAAACTGCCCAAATCCCACTTTTACTCCAAATGAAGCACGCACCTATACTTTAGACATAGAGGACACTAATGGCTGTAGCCTTCAATACGAAGTAATAATCGAGCCAGATGGTACTAATCTTATAAGCCCCGCGCTTGAGTGTATTAATGAGCTTAATGGCGAATTGAGCGTATCTTGGGAAGATATTCCTGGTGCAAATGCTTATCAAATTCGAGTAGATGGAGGAGAGTGGATTGACTTATCACTAGACTTGAGTTATAGCGAAAGTAATATTAACCCTGGCACAAGTGTATTTTTCGAGGTACAAGCCATTGGTAGCTGTGGGCGTAGCGATATTGCAAGCACGATTTGCTCCACTTCAGAATGTAGCTTCAATACGGAAATCATCTCTTCAATAGACCCTAACTGTGAAAATCATAACGGAGGAGTCATTCAAGTGCAGGGTGTTGAAGGAACTGAACCATACACCTATCAATTTGGAGATATAATTAATGAATCAGGAATATTTGATAATTTAATTGGCGGTGATCATGTCATTACTGTATTTGACGCCAATAAATGCCAATCAGAAATAACAGTATCACTACAAAGTGTAGAAGAAATAATTATAGATGGAGAAGTATTTATGTCATCTTGCATGGAAGATAATGGGAAAATCGAAATTTCAGTTACTGGTGGTACAGGTACATTGGATTTAGAATGGTCAAGCAACTTTTCTGGCAACCTTGAAGCATTAGAGCCTGGTATTTATGTACTCGAAGTGACAGATGAAGCTGGATGTGTAGTATCAAGAGAGTTCATAATAGAAGAAAATAAAGACATTGAGGTTAATGCAATAATAAATCAACCAAGCTGCACAAATGATGGCTTTGGTAGTATTAATTTAGAAATAAGTAATACATCTATTGCTGACGAATTTGTAATATGGAGTAATGGACGGACAGGGACACTTAACGAAAACCTTGAACCAGGAAGCTATACTGTCAATATCAACCATAATAATGGTTGCGAATTCAGTCAGACTTATGAGATAGAATCAATTAATGAAATAAGCGCTTCTCCAATTATCAATGAGGTTCTATGTCAAGGTGATACTAACGGCAGTATTGAGCTAAGCATTAGAGGAGGAATAGAACCATATGATATAAGGTGGTCCAATGGTATGTTTGGGCATCAAATTACAAACTTGTCTGCTGGAACGTATTCAGCCATTATAGAAGACAGTAATGGTTGTACAATTAATGATACTACAACCTTAAGGGAGCCAGCTGCACTCAGTTTGGAAAATATCTTTATAGAACATCCCTCCTGTAATAATTCGACAGGAAGTATTGAACTTATTCCAACTGGAGGAACTCCACCTTACTCGGTCTTGTTAAATCAAAATGAAATGGGTAACAAGCTTAGCTTTTCAAATTTGGAAGCAGGCAGTTATTGGTTTGAAATTACAGATAGTTTTGGCTGTACTATTAATTCAATCGAAGAAATTATCATTCAAGATTATGAAGAAATTATTATTGAGACTGAACAACTCATCAGCCTCCAGTTAGGAGAAACTGCACTACTCCAAGCTTGGGTAATCAATAAAGATAGAAATGAAATCGTCTATGAATGGTTCAGTAGTGACCCAGATGCGCTATCCTGTACAACCTGCGAAGAACCCTTGTTTACTGGAACCAGAAGTACTAGCGTTGAAGTAACCGCTACAGACCTCAACGGGTGCACAGCCACCGAATCCATAACCATTCTTGTGGACACCTCCGCAGAAATATATGTGCCGAATGCATTCTCACCAAATGGAGACGGCATCAATGATTATCTCTCTGTTTTTGGGAAAGAATCACTGGTCTCATCTATAAATGAATTTAATGTCTATGATCGCTGGGGCAATCAAGTTTCCAGCAGTAGAGATATGATAATCAATGATCACTCCTCTGGATGGAACGGTAGTTTTAAAGGAAATCAACTGAATAACGGGGTGTTCGTATGGAGTCTTGAGATCACGTTTATAGATGGTAGAACTGAAGTTTTCTCCGGAGAGGCCACATTAATTCGGTAAATGTGGGTCGTCAAAGTAGATATCTTTTAATGGTGTCTTATAGCCTTCAGAAGGCAATACACAACTAAATATCTGTATCTACGCTTCTACTAATTTTTGATTGTTTTGATTTACCTTCAGACAGATCAAATACAAGTCCTTTAGCTAGGAACTCTTCATATTTAGATTCGTAAAATTTATAGAGTCTTGCGGGACGGTGTGCTACTCCTTCTTGCACCTCTTCGAGATCCACTAATAGATCCATAGATAAAATCTTCTTTCTGAAGTTTCTCTTATCGAGTTTCACTTCTAAAATAGCCTCATATAAGTGCTGTAAATCAGTCAAAGTGAATTTGGCAGGAAGTAATTCAAATCCTATTGGTTCTACTCTTACTTTTCTCTTTAATCTCTGGAAGCAGGATTGTAAAATATCTAAATGGTCAAAGGACAGCTCAGAGATGTCTTTTATTTTGACCCACTCGGCCTTACTTGCAATATTAGAAGGGATTACATTGTAATCTTGGATAGCTACTAGTGAGTAATAGGCTACAGTAATCACTCTACCCGAAGGATGTCTATCGATATTTCCGAAAGTGGAAACTTGTTCGAGGTAAACATCTTTAAGCCCAGTTAGCTCTTCTAATACTCTTACTGCAGCATCGTCAAGATTTTCATTTTCTTTAACAAAGTAACCAGGCAATGCCCACTTGTTTAGGAAGGGGTCCTCTTTTCTTTTGATAAGCAAAACCTTCAAGTCATCTTGATCAAAGCCAAAGATGATGTTATCAACAGTGAAAGGACTTTTAAAAAAATCGTCTAATGGCAGCATTGTTATCTTTTGATTATGCAAAAATTAAAATTTTTTTTGATTTTAATAATATTCTAGATGTCTTTTCTTTAAAGCTTTGATATAAAATATACCTTGTGGCATGAGTTTTATTAATTTAATCAGCGATACAGTAACAAAACCTAGCAAAGAAATGCTTGAGGTAATGTTTCAAGCAGAGGTTGGAGATGATGTTTTTGAAGAAGATCCGTCTATAAATTTGTTGCAAAATTATGCTGCCAAACTATTTGGCAAAGAAGCAGCCTTATTTTGTCCTTCTGGTACAATGACAAATCAGATTGCCATCAATGTACATACTAGACCTCTTGATGAAGTCATATGTGACGAATATTCTCACATTTACCAATACGAGGTAGGAGGATATAGCTTTAATAGTGGAGTCGGAATAAATCTTGTCCATGGGCAAAATGGAAAGATCACAAGTCAACAAGTAAAAGAAGCTATTAAACTAGACTATGATTGGTTGCCAATTAGTAAACTGGTAGTACTCGAAAACACATGTAATAAAGGAGGAGGAAGCTACTATACTGTACCTGAAATATCTAAAATAAAGAAGGTATGTGATGAACATGATTTAATTTTGCATCTTGATGGAGCACGTCTGTTTAATGCATTGGTAGAGACGAATGAATCAACTAGCGCTGTAGGTGCTTTATTTGATTCGATTTCTATATGTTTATCGAAAGGACTGGGTGCGCCTGTTGGCTCTCTATTGATAGGTGATAGTACTTTTATCAAAAGGGCTAGAAAAGTAAGAAAAGCACTTGGGGGTGGAATGAGACAAGCAGGCTACTTGGCAGCCGCAGGATTTTATGCTCTAGAAAATAACATACCACTATTGAAGATAGACAATAACAGATCTAAAGAGATTGGGAAAATACTAAAAACACAGAGCTATGTAAAAACCGTTCGTCCTGTACAATCAAATATTGTGATTTTTGATTTACAGGAGCACATTAGTGCTGATGAATATCTAGCTGCCATTAAAGATAAAGGAGTTCTTGCATCCGCATTTGGGCCTAATACAGTAAGATTTGTTACTCATTTAGATGTTTCCGAATCACAAATTGAAAAAGTAAAAGAGGTAATTACTAGCCGTTTCTCTTTTTAATTTCGTCTCGAATTTCAGCAGCTTTTTCATAATCTTCATTTGACAATACTTCATTTAGAAGATTCTCAAGCTCTTCCATGGTATGACCAGCTAGACCTACAACTCCTTTTACCTCAGTTTTACTTTGCTTTTTGACTGGTTTTGTGGATGCCTCAATGCCTTCTTCATTATCTTCTAAAATGACACCAGCTGCGTCTAGAATAAACTCATATGTGTACACTGGACACTCAAATCTAACAGCCATAGCTAGTGCATCTGAAGTTCTAGAATCAATTTCTATTTCTTCGCCATCTTTAATACAGATCAAACGGGCGTAGAAAATCCCATCTAACAAGTTATTGATAATAACCTCCTTGAGTTGTACATCGAAGGTTTCTAAGGCATCCTTAAACAGGTCGTGTGTTAGAGGTCTGTTTGGAGTCATTCTTTCCATGGCAACTGCAATCGCTTGGGCTTCGAAGCCACCAATAACAATTGGCAATCTCCTCACTCCATCTTGTTCACCAAGTACTACTGCATAATTGTGTGACTGCGTAACACTGTGTGATAAAGCTACAATATCTAAAGGGACTTTTTTCATAATTCTCTATTCGCGATTTTAGCGACAAAACAATTCTGCGAGTTCACATCAAGCAAGCAGCACCTATATGCAAATAAAGATACTTAAAAACTTGATACAATATAATTTAATTGTTGTTTGCTTTGAAGTCTTTTAACGCTGCGTTTAATGCTGGAACTACCTCGAATAAATCTCCAACTACTCCGTAATCTGCATTCTTAAAAAATGGTGCTTCTGGATCTTTATTAATTACCACAATCACCTTACTAGAACTTACACCTGCAAGGTGCTGAATAGCCCCTGAAATACCAATCGCAAAATATAAATTTGGTCGAATGGCTACACCCGTCTGTCCTACATGCTCATGATGAGGTCTCCAACCAGTGTCCGCAACTGGCCTACTGCATGCGGTCGTGGCGCCAAGTATTTCTGCCAATTCTTCAATAATCCCCCATTTATCTGGTGCTCCCATCCCACGTCCTGCTGAAACAACCATCTCTGCTTCGGGAAGAGGAACTATACCAGAAATTGTTTTCCTTTCTATTACTCTCACTTTTGGGGGATTAATACTAAGCTCCATTGCTTCAGGACTTGCGTCCGTCCCGGTGACTTCCGGTTGAATACTATTCCCCATTAAGGAGATAATTTTGATATCTGTATCTAACAAATAAGAAGCTATTCCTTTCCCCGAGAATACATTCTTCTCTACCACGAATCCATTATCATTGGTAGGCACTGCTTTGGCCCCCGATATAACTGCTGCATCCATTTTCGCAGCTAATCTTCCTACTATTGATTTACCTGTGGAATTATGGCCAACGATTACTACTTTAGCTCCAATCTTTTCTGCTACTTGCGCAATTGCTGAAGTATATGTTTGGCTATCAAAATTAGTTAAGTTATCGTTGCTGACGTTGATTACTCTATTAGCTCCATATTGTCCAAGAATTCCAGCATTATCTACCGCTCCTAAAACTAAGGCAGCACACTCACAAGAAAGTAAATCAGCCACTTTCTTCCCGTATGTAACTACTTCGAAAGTTGCTTTTTTGAATTGGCCGCCATTATGATCTACAAATACTAATACCATTATATTTTTTTAATATATTCTTAAATTGCCTTAGCTTCTTCGTGTAATAAACGAACTAGTTCAGCCATATCTTCGGGATTAATCATCTTAATCGCTCTGTCTTTTGGAACTTCCTTAAATTCTACTACCTTTTCATTACTTTGAGCTGCTTCAGCGGTAGCAACATTTAATGGCTTTTTCTTTGCCATCATTATCCCACGCATATTTGGAATACGTTGTTCTGCCATACCTTTTGCAGCACTCACAACGAATGGAGTATCTAACTGAACAACTTCTGTCCCTCCTTCTATCTCTCTTTGCAGGGTAGCTGTGCTGCCAGCAAGTTCCATTGAAGAGGCATATGAAATATATGGTAAGTCAAGCAACTCTGCAATCATTCCTCCTACTAAGGAACCATTATAATCGATGGATTCTTTACCTGTAAAAATAATATCATAAGCTTCACTCTTGGCATAGGCAGCTATTTGCTTTGCTACAAATAAAGCACTCGTAGGCTCGGCATCAATTCTGACTGCATCCTTTGCTCCAATTGCCAATCCTTTCTTAATCACCGCATCGTTTATTGAAGGGCCAACATTTACGATAGTGACCGAACCACCATTCGCCTCAGTTAGTTCGAGCGCCCTAACTAATGCATACCATTCATCATAGGGATTCATGATGAAAGAAACTCCATTGGTATCAAATTCAGTGTTATTATTTGTGAAGTTGATATTCGCTGTAGTTTCTGGCGTTTTGCTTACACATACGAGTATTTTCATGTATAGTAATTTATGTTGTTCTGGATATAACCCTTCAAAATCTGATTGGTTTATCTAAATTTCGCACAAAGATAAAATTTTACTAATATTATGCTTGGTTAGCCTAGCGAAAATTCGCTTTTAATTATTTTCCACAAACATTAAAATTTGTCAATTCAATGTCCAGATTAGCTGTATTACAATCAATGCTTGATGAAGACCCACAGGATTCTTTCCTTCTCTTTGCTGTGGCTAAAGAGCATGAAAAACTAAATGACCTAAATCAGGCTATTGAGTATTACGACAAAGTAGTCCAAAACGATTCAAAGTATACTGGTGTATATTATCACTTAGCGGCAGCTTTTGCTGAATTAGGGCAAAAAGAGAAAGCCATTGAAACGTATAAAAACGGCATCGAAATTTGTAAATCAGTTGGTGACCAACATGCTTTGAGCGAACTTAAGTCCGCATTGATGAATTTGGAAATCGAATAAGTCGTAGACTATATTCGTCAATCTTCTAAAAATAAACCAGTGAACACTTTTGTTGCTTTTCCATTGAGCCAAATATTTGAGAAGGTGTTCTCTGAATCACGCTTAAATGCTACGCTCAATTCTCCGCCTTTTGTCTCAATATCAATGTGGCACTTGCTTTCCTCTCTGTTTGTGCCTAGATAGTAAGCTAGAGCGGCAGCAGTAACTCCTGTCCCACAGGACAGGGTTTCATCCTCAACTCCTCTTTCGTAAGTGGCCACTAAAATGCGTTTGTCACCTTTTATTTCAACAAAGTTTACATTGATACCTTCTTTCTTAAATTCTTCAGAATATCGTATCGCTTCACCTTGTGATTTTACATCTATATCATCAATATCTTCGACGAAGATGATGTAATGCGGAGAGCCTGTATCAAGAACGAAAAAGTCTTTTCCTACTACATAGTCAGCCACATCGTTCATCTTCAAAGAGACTGTGCCATCTTTATTGAATCTAGAAGTGTGTTCTCCATCAATGGCCATGAAACTATGCTCATTATTTGCGATGCCGACTTGATGCGCAAACGCAGTAATACATCTGCCTCCATTGCCACACATCGAACTCGTCCTACCATCGGCGTTGAAGTAGACCATTTCGTAGTCATGGTCTTGATGTCGTTCTAGCAAAATCAATCCGTCCGCTCCTACTCCAAACTTTCTGTCGCACATCTTTTGAATAAGGGCTTGATTAGTAGGATCAATGAACTTGGACTCTCTTTGATCAACAAGGACAAAATCATTCCCAGTACCTTGATATTTTGTGAAGGGTATCTGCATTTCTTTTATTTAATTAATTCTTGGGGTTCTGCTTGGTTACCAATCTCGTGTAGCGGAATACCTAAAGTCTTTGCGCGGTAAATAGCAATACTAAGAAAGAAAAGAATAATAGCGAGTCCGATGTATGAAAATTTCCAGCCCCAAATATTACCCAAATAATGCTTGTCTGGATCTTCACCTTCTTCAATTGTACTTTTTTTGAACATCTTTTCTATGTACTTTTTATAAATAATTTTTGAGCCAAATCTACAGTCTCGAAAAACGCTGAGGTCTATCCTAAAGTAAATTTAGCCAAAATATACACAAGGATTACTTTCCATTGATACAACACAAAAATAGCTATATCCATAGAAAAACATACTTTTGCAATTAATATAATATGTCTACTTATACATCTATCGTCCCTTTTGAACGTTATATTGTTATTGACCCAAAAACCAATGGCCTAGCGATGTGCAATGGTGAGGACTTTAGTCCGAAGACCAAGCCTAGTAGCGCGCTGAAGCGATACTAGGTGAAGGGCCGAGCGAAGAGCGAGCCATGAAACGTAGCGACCGAAATAGCCGACCCTAAGGAGGCTAGAGCGGTAGGCTCCAAATAAATATTCTAACATTTGCTATCCGTCGCTTTTTATGGCATAAGGTTTGAATATCAATAAGTTAAATATAGACATAGATTGTTATGAGAAAGTATGGTTTGGTAATTATTTGTTCCGTTGTAAGCGCACTCTTGACGATTGTTGCCTACCGGTACATTGATAATCCGAAGACTATCATATACCAACAAAGTGCTTCTCCGACGTATACGAACAGCAACTTTGGTACGCCAAATACGCAAGGGCATAATGCTTATCGACCCTTTATTTCATCCTCTCCAACTGATTTTATAGAGGCTGCCGAAGCAGTGGGTCCCGTGATCGTAAATATAAACTCTATTGATAATAGACGTTTTTGGGAGTCTTCTCAAAACTCTACTGGATCGGGTGTATTGATATCTCCAGATGGTTATATCGTCACCAACAATCATGTTATCGAAGATGGAGATAAATATGAAGTGACGCTTTATGATAAATCAGAATTTTCAGCTACTCTTATTGGGAAAGACCCATCTACAGATTTAGCCCTATTGAAAATAGATAGTGAATCTGAATCGCCTTATTTACCTTTCGGAAATTCTGATTCCTTGCGTGTTGGTGAATGGGTGTTGGCCGTTGGGAATCCGTTTAACTTGAGCACCACGGTGACTGCTGGCATCGTAAGTGCTAAAGGACGCACCATAGATATCCTACAAGGGAAAAACACTATAGAGTCCTTTATACAAACGGATGCAGCCATTAATCCTGGAAACAGTGGAGGCGCACTTGTCAATACTAATGGTGAACTTGTCGGAATCAATACCGCCATCATAACTAGAACTGGAAGGTATGAGGGTTATTCCTTTGCGGTGCCTGTCAATCTAGTCAGCAAGGTTATAAATGATTTGAAAAATTATGGTGTAGTACAAAGAGGACTGCTTGGCATAGACATGGTTGAGGTGAATAGCAGCATCGCTGATAAACTAGGATTGGTAGAAATAAAAGGGGTCTACATAAAAAGAGTAGAGCCTGGAAGCGGCGCAGCAGAGGCTGGTCTACGAGAGGAAGATGTAATCATATCCATAAATGGTAAAAATGTAGAGTCCGCCCCTAGCCTATCTGAGTTCATAGGGTTGCAAAGACCTGGTAATGTGCTCAAAATAGAATACTTGCGAAATGGAAAAATGCGCAGCGCAGATGTACTATTAAGAAATGAAAAAAATAGTACTGAATTTGTCACCTTGGAGGTAAATGAATTTGATGTGCTGCAAGACCTAGGATTCGAACTTAGAGAGCTTAGTAAGGACGAAAAACTAAGACTCAATATCCAGGGAGTAATGGTCAAAAGTGTCTATAAAGGAAGTCCAATAGCCCGTACGAATATGGATCCAGGATTTGTAATTACTAAAGTAAATGATAAAGTAGCTCAAAATATCGAAGAAGTAGTAGAGCTTATCAATGAAGCAGAGGACAAAGTCATGCTTGAAGGTATTTACGAGCACTTTTCTGGCGATTATTTTTACGCTTTCAAGAAATAAGTTGCTTTTTAGTTGTACAAAATTTTTAAAAAAGCACAGTAAACTCCTGTCTTTCAGAGTGCTATGTCCTAAATCAAGGGCGCACCACAATCTCTGACATTAAATTTTAAAATAAATTTCTGAACCGTCGGTAAATAATACAGATATATTTTTTGTATTGATTAAATTTGAGGATGAGAAAAAATGACCTCAATGCAAGCATCAATCAGGATGAGAACAAACTAGGTGTAAGCCGCATGCAAAGAAGATTGGAACGAATCTATCTAGGCGGTGGAAAGACAAAAATTGAAAAGCAGCACAGTAGGGGTAAACTCACTGCCCGTGAGAGAATAGATTACCTTATTGATGACGATTCCTATTTTTTCGAGATTGGAGCCTTTGCTGGTTACGGTATGTATAAGGAGCATGGAGGTGCTCCTGCTGGAGGAGTTGTAATGGGACTTGGATATGTGTCTTCAAAGATGTGTATGATCATTGCCAATGACGCAACCGTGAAAGCAGGAGCTTGGTTTCCAATCACGGGTAAAAAGAATCTTAGAGCTCAAGAAATAGCCTTAGAAAATAATATTCCTTTGATCTACCTTGTAGATAGTGCAGGCGTTTATCTTCCATTGCAGGATGAGATATTTCCAGATAAAGAACATTTTGGAAGAATCTTCAGAAATAATGCTGTCATATCTTCGAAGGGGATCCCTCAAATAGCTGCAATTATGGGTAGTTGTGTTGCGGGTGGTGCTTATCTTCCAATCATGTCAGATGAAGCACTGATAGTAGAGGGCAATGGCTCTATCTTTTTGGCAGGACCGTACTTAGTAAAGGCCGCTATAGGGGAAACTGTAGATAAACAAACCTTAGGCGGTGCTGTGACACAAAGCAGTATCAGCGGTGTGACAGACTATATCATGAAAGACGATGAGGAATGCCTCAATACTATAAAGGATCTTGTTGGTAAGATGGGTACCAATAAGCGGGCGGGCTTTGATAGAATTGAAGCTATTGCACCCAGGTTAGCAGCGGAAGAGTTGTATTCAAATTTTCCCTCCGAGTCTACTAAACCATACGACTCACATAAAATCCTTGATAGTATAGTTGATGCAGGAAGTATAACGGAATATAAAAAAACTTATGGTCAAACGATTATATGCGCATATGCAAGAATTGAAGGTTGGTCTGTAGGTATAGTTATGAATAATCGGAAAGTCGTGAAAAATGCCAAGGGAGAGATGCAGTTTGGTGGTGTGATCTACTCTGATAGCGCAGATAAAGCAACAAGATTTATACTAAACTGTAACCAGAAAAAAATACCCTTAGTCTTCTTACAAGACGTGACTGGATTCATGGTTGGCACTAGGTCGGAGCATGGAGGAATTATAAAAGATGGCGCTAAAATGGTAAATGCTGTCAGCAATTCTACCGTACCTAAATTTACTGTTGTAATGGGTAATAGTTACGGCGCAGGCAATTATGCCATGTGTGGAAAAGCTTATGACCCAAGAATGATCGTAGCTTGGCCAACTGCAAAAATAGCAGTTATGGGAGGCACACAAGCCGCAAAAGTGATTACTCAAATCAAGGTAAGCGCATTAAAAAATAAAGATAAAGCCCTTAATAAAAAGGCTGAAAAGGAATTATTTGATTCTATTAAAGAGCGCTACGACGAGCAAACTACAAGCTACTATGCTGCTGCTAGATTATGGGTAGATGCAATAATTGACCCTGTGGATACGAGAAGTTTTATCGCTACTGGTATAGAGATGGCCAATCATGGAAAGGTGAAAAAATTTAATGTGGGTGTAATGCAAACCTAAAATGGGGATGTTCAGATATATCGTATTTCGATGAGATAAAATATTCTAAATCTTAAGATCTCTAAATGAACACACCATTTTTAATACTATTGCTTTAAAAACGGAGTGATTCTTTGACTCAATTTGTCTCCCGATAGCAGAGACATCGGGATAAAAGAAAATCACGCTAAATTGGTTCTTGCCTCATCAATTCCCAGGGTTGCCACACTTGGCTATAGTGTTATCACATCACCACTCGAAAAAAATCGGGACAAGCTCTGCCGGGGTTCTTTTCTTACTACCGAATATCCCTACTTAGATTATGAATCAATCAATGTGCGTGTGAATACACCAAACAGTATATTGAAAGAAGATAGCAATAAAAAAGCTGTAACGTAATGGACTACACAGATTAGAATAATATCTAGCGCTAATCTTATGTTCGAAACACAAAGATTAAAGGTCCACAGTGGACGTATGCAGCAGATACTGGCATTAAGGATGGCTCATCTAGACAAGGTAGAGAAATGCTATATGAAGTATACACATATCGCATTACCCCCTGTGTAGGGAAGCTTTCATTTGGTTTGGCTTATTTGTAGAGTTACTGTTGTGTTTTACTACTGGACAGAAACTAAATTTTCGGATGCTACTTGAGTAACATCAACTATTAAATTTACTCCGTAAATAATTCCAACCCAAAGAAGAACAGAAACGGCTAAGCCAAAGAATGCTCCTTTGATAAATGATGGTCTCATTTCTTGAATTTTTATTATTTTTTCCACGATAAACGGTTTAAGGTTTTGTAATCGTGATATGCTAGGATGGGAACCTATTTTATTTCGCTGGCGCTAATATAATAAAATATTACTTATATAAAAAAGGCCAAAAGCAAAATAAAATTGTATTGTCCGCAACCTGATACACACTAATAGATACCTTTGAAACAGTATATTTGTTGTGTTACACGGCAAAAAATCTACAAATTTTAGGTATTTAGGACAGAAATACTCAGGTTTTGGAATAATTCTGTTGCTTATTGCAAAATAATGAAGAGCAAAGAAAAAGGGAATGCTCAAAGAACATCCCCTGCGATTCGCAAATGCGAAATCAAAATTGGATTAGTATGAAATCTTTAATTAAGTTCTTTAATACTCGGATTTGTGTAAGTTCTTTTTACTTTAGAATTAAGACCTTGTCCGTCAGTGTTGAAATCCGATAGCTGACAAATAAGGCTCAATAACTTTTCTGAAATAGGTCTGAGAGACTCTGGGACGAACTTATTCAATGTCATGGTGGATTATGGATTATAATTTGTTAAAAGTAATGCCCTTGTAATATACACATAAACATGTATAAGGTCAAGCGTGTTAGGGATTTAGCGAAAGAAAAAATAATAAAAACTCAAAAATTCATTATTAAGACGGCTCACTTGTCAAAAAGTAACTGGGTGGTCAAAATTTTAGTCAAATAATTCCCAAACTTGATCCTTGGGCAAAGGGGCCGTAATCTTGATGAGCTCTTTTTTTATTGGATGCTCAAATTCAAGATATCGGCTGTGGAGATGAATTGTAGCATCCGGATTTGGTGTGGTGAAACCATATTTTAGGTCTCCTTTTATTGGGCAGCCTACATGCCCCAGTTGTGCACGAATCTGGTGCGATCTACCAGTGTGCAATCGAATCTCCATAAGATGATGTCCTGCAAGTCGAGCTATGACCTTATAATCTAGGACTGCCTCTTTGTAGGTTTTGTTATTCTTACCCATTTTATTGATCACATTAGAGGTATTCTTCTTAGGGTCTTTTTTGATAAAGTGTCTTAAGGTACCTTCTAGTTCATGAGGCGACTTATTGGTAATCGCCCAGTACACTTTTTTTATAGCTCTTTTCTTAAAAACATCATTCATTTTTGCTAAGCCTTTAGAAGTCTTCGCGAAAATAATGGCACCACTTACAGGGCGATCAATCCTATGGATAACGCCCAAGAATACATTACCAGGTTTATCGTACTTCTTTTTGATCCACTGTTTTACATATTCTGTAAATGGAGTATCCTTTGTTTCATCTCCATGAACAAGCCATCCTGCTGGCTTATTGACAGCAATCAAATGATTGTCTTCGTATAGAACTTGTACGTATTTTAGGTTTAGTTTCATGATCTAGATTCAATGATACCCAAAATTAAGTTTAATCTTGGAAACGAAAAGATTTATATTTGCTTTGCAAAAAATAAGTATGAAAGTAAGTCTCGGTTTCTCTACCTGCCCAAACGATACCTTTATGTTCGATGCATTAGTCAATAAACGCATCGACACCCAAGAGTACGAATTCGAGCTGGTTATGGCAGATATAAAGGAACTCAACGATTTGGCTTTCGATACTAATCTAGATATAACTAAACTCAGTTATCACGCCTACACTCATCTGCTTGATCATTATCAACTGCTAGATGCAGGAAGTGCTTTGGGGCACAACTGCGGCCCATTACTGATAAGTAAAAATCTTATTGACAAAGATACTCTCGATCCAAATTTAAAGATTGCTATACCAGGTAAATTTACTACTGCCAACTTACTTTTCTCTCTAGCCTATCCCAACATGAAAAACAAAAAAATCATGCTTTTTCATGAAATAGAAAATGCAGTACTCAATGGCACCGTGGATTTGGGTTTGATAATTCATGAAAATAGATTCACCTATCAAGACAAAGGGCTATATAAAGTGATTGACTTAGGAGAATATTGGGAATCTACATTTAATTATCCCATTCCTTTGGGCGGGATCGTAGCGAAAAGATCATTAGGTAAAGATCATATTATAAAAATAAATAATCTAATTAGTCAATCGGTGCAATATGCTTTGAATCATCCTAATGAATCCCAATCCTTTGTACTCAAGCACGCTCAGGAAATGCAGCCAGAAGTAATACAACAGCACATCTCATTGTATGTAAATTCATTTTCCATAGCGCTCGGAGCAAAAGGGAGGGCTGCAGTACAAAAGCTATTTGATGTCGGCATTGATAAGGGACTAATTGCATCAAGTCAATATTCTATTTTTATCTCTTAAGGTTGGTATAGAATTAAAAATAAATCTTACTTTCGACCTTTAAATTTACATTTGATAACTAACAACATACGTAATGATAATTGGTGTTCCAAAGGAAATAAAAAACAACGAAAACAGAGTGGCTCTTACACCAGCTGGTGCCTTTGAATTGGTAAAAGATGGAAATAAAGTATTTGTCCAGAAAACAGCAGGTATAGGCAGTGGTTTTTCAGACGCTGAGTACAAAAAAGCTGGAGCTAAAATCCTTCCTACCATTGAAGCAGTCTACAAAAAGGCGGAAATGATCATGAAGGTCAAAGAGCCAATAAAACAAGAATACAAGTTGGTTAAAGAGGATCAACTTCTTTTTACATATTTTCATTTTGCTTCACATAAACCACTGACTACTGCAATGGTAAAATCCAAAGCAGTTTGTCTTGCATACGAAACCGTAGAACTAGAAGATAGATCTTTACCTTTGCTGGTACCCATGTCTGAAGTAGCTGGTAGAATGTCTATTCAAGAAGGAGCTAAATATCTAGAAAAGCCCCTAAAAGGGCGAGGTATTTTATTAGGAGGAATACCCGGTGTACCACCAGCAAAAGTTTTGGTACTTGGTGGCGGTGTCGTGGGCATGCAAGCGGCGAAAATGGCTGCTGGATTAGGAGCCTCAGTTACTATCATGGATATTAATCTGAACAGACTCAGACACTTGGCTGACATCATGCCTGCCAATGTCAACACGATGTATTCCAATGAATATAATATCCGTCGCCTAATCAAGAATCATGACTTGATAGTTGGAGCAGTATTGATACCAGGAGCCAAAGCACCAAACCTGATCACCAAGGATATGTTAAAGGAGATGAGACCTGGGACAGTGCTAGTTGATGTAGCTGTTGATCAAGGTGGATGCTTTGAGACTACGAAGCCTACCACACACAAAGATCCAATCTATATCATAGATGAAGTTGTTCACTACTCTGTTGCGAACATGCCTGGTGCAGTACCGTATACCTCTACCATAGGCCTTACAAACGCTACACTACCCTATGCGCGTAAACTAGCTAGCCTGGGATGGAAAGAAGCATGTAAGCGAGATGAGGGATTAAAGCTAGGATTAAATGTGATACATGGAGACATCGTATACAAAGGAGTTTCCGATGCTTTCAATATGAAGTATCACGATGTTGAAAATTACCTGTAAAGGACTAGGTAAAAAAGTAAAAATATGATTACAGATAGTGCAATGGATTCAAAATCACTTATAGAATTAGAGGATAAATATGGTGCTCACAATTACCATCCGCTGCCAGTCGTATTGGCAAAAGGGGAAGGGGTCCATGTCTGGGATGCAGAAGGCAAGAAATACTACGATTTTCTATCCGCCTATTCCGCAGTCAATCAAGGTCATTGTCACCCGAGAATTATAAATGCATTAAAAACCCAAGCAGAAAAGTTAACACTTACCTCGCGTGCGTTTTACAACGATTGCTTAGGGCCGTATGAAAAGTATATCACGGAATACTTTGGCTATGATAAAGTTCTCCCGATGAATACAGGTGTCGAAGCAGTGGAGACCGCCCTTAAAATTTGTCGTAAGTGGGCCTACGAAAAGAAAGGTGTGCCTATCAATCAAGCCAAGATTGTTTTTGTGAACAACAACTTTCATGGTAGAACTATGGCTATCATTTCTGCATCAGTAGATCCCCAAAGTACTACTGGTTTTGGTCCTTACATGCCAGGCTATATATTGATACCTTATAATGACGTAGATGCTCTAGAAGAGGTTTTAAGCAATGATCCAAATATTGCTGGGTTCATCGTAGAGCCTATTCAGGGCGAGGCAGGCGTCATGGTACCAGACCATGACTATCTGACTAGATGTAAAACGCTTTGCGAAAAACATAATGTGCTATTGATTGCCGATGAAGTACAGACAGGAGTGGCTCGTACTGGTAGACTATTAGCTACCTGTGGGGATTGTAACTGTAGTGGTCATTGTGAAAATAAGCCCCAAGTGAAACCAGATATTCTTATACTGGGTAAGGCACTATCAGGTGGCGTATTTCCAGTATCGGCAGCCTTGGCGGATAATCATATTATGGATTGCATACGACCTGGCGAGCATGGCTCTACCTTCGGTGGAAACCCATTAGCTTGTGCTGTAGCTATCGAAGCCCTAGAAGTGATTCGTGATGAAAAATTAGCTCAGAATGCAGATGCGCTTGGAAAAGTTTTTAGAGCTCGTATGAACGCCCTCAAGGAGAAAACAGATTTGATAACCCTTGTTAGAGGTAAAGGATTGCTCAACGCTGTTTTGATCAACGATACAGAAGACAGTAGCACGGCCTGGGATCTGTGTGTGGCTCTTTCAAAAAATGGCTTGTTAGCAAAACCGACGCATGGCAATATCATTAGATTTGCCCCTCCTTTAGTTATGACTGAAGCGCAAATTCAAGATTGCTGCGACATCATAGAAAAGACATTTTTAGCTTTTGAAGCATAGTTGTTTATGTTGAGTTGGGGCTGCCCCCTCGGTAAGTAATGAGTTTGCTGGTGTTAGCTATCTATATATGTATACCCTGAAGTAAGCTTTATCATTAGACGACGGGGTCGGACCATCCGCTACTATTCAGCAGCCATATGCCTTATTCAGCTATACGGTCTGCCTTGTCTGAACATAGCCAAGGCAGACCGTGCTTCATAAAGACCTCTGACTACTTCATACCGCTTCTACTCCTCAGCCAAAAATATTACCAGCTGGATACTGGGCAAATAAAGTGATACCTGCTGGATTCAAATAATAAACTTCAACCGCTGAGCACTAGCAAAACAAAGCCATGTAAGTTTATTGGGTATAGTACAGAGATATTCATTTAGTTCAATGAATGTATAATCATTCGTAAATTGCTGAGCCATTCTTCTCTTAAAAAGGTGATTAGAGCATGATTCCTATTACTTATTCATTATATTAGCTTTATGAAGCAGACGTCTACTATCCTATATCTTCTTTTGATAAGCATATGTTTTTGTAGTTGCGGACGTGACTTATATGTCCCCAATACAGCCAACCTACTTGTACTAGAAGAGAAAAATGATCTGAAAGCCAACCTCAGTATCAACGCCATACAAGTAGCCTATAGTCCTAGAAACAATATTGGACTCAAAGGAGATTTTGGATATGTTCGTTCGCGAAATGATGGCGAACGTAATCTCAACATTGGCACTATTGGATTAGGATATTACAGATCAAAAAAAATCTCACCGCTTTTCAAAAATAGTGAAATCAACATGCGCCGTCCGCAAATACCATCTATAGGTTTTGATATTTTTGCCAATGTCAGTTATGGAAAACTAAACACAAATAGTGGTGAAGCGTTTCAGCCAGGCACATTTGGACAAATCCCGCTCACGAGCAGCTTCAGGGCGGACCTCTACAAACCAAATCTCAGTACCCAGGTATTTTGGAAGTCCAAAACCTTTACTGTCAACTTTGGTGTCAGATATAGTTTTCTACACTATTTTAATGCGGTCGCCTTTGGAGAATTTACGGACCTAGAATTAGAAAATGCTGCCGAATTAATAAGAAATTCCCCAGCTGGTCATTTCGAATATGACTTAAAAGTCTCCAATGGCAATAACCAAATCGCCAGTTTTATAGCCCTAAGTTGGAACCAGAAGTCCACTCTACTAAAAGACAATAACAGCTCGATCACCTTCGGTCTAGATGTAAATATTTCTAACTTTTACGCGGACAAAAAATACAAAAGCAGTGCTGAAAAAGAGAAGCCTACCAAGTCTAAGAAATCTAAAAAGAGAAGAAAACGCAAGCGATAAGGGATTAAATGAGCTGTTGCT
>CAKZVJ010000011.1 GCA_937923345.1 uncultured Saprospiraceae bacterium | reverse complement strand
ATTGAGACAACAGCAAGCTTTATAATAGAAGATAGAACAGATCCTACAATAACTGTAGAAGCATCAGACGAGATAGTAGAATGTGATGGTTTAGGAAATACTGCAGAATACGCAGCCTGGTTAGCGTCAAATGGAAATGCCGAAGCAACGGATGCGTGTAGTGGTATAACTTGGACTTATACAGAAGGTACCTTTGTAAATTCATGCGGACAATCAGGAGAAACTTCAGTAAGCTTTATAGTTACCGATGAATGTGGTAATTCAAGCAGTACAACAGCAAGTTTTATAATTCGAGATACACAATCCCCAATAATCGATGTGCCAGCGCAAGATGAAATAGTTGTTTGTGATGGTTCAGGAAATGCAGATCAATTAGCTGCTTGGTTATCTAATAATGCAAATGCAGAGGCAAGTGAATCTTGTGGGAATATATCTTGGTCTCACAATGCTGGTCCATTGAGCGATGGATGTGGAGAGACAGGAAGTGTAACGGTAACTTTTACTGCGATTGATGAGTGTTCAAATACGGCGCAAACAACAGCAACATTTACAATAATAGATGATGTGCCACCATTAATAGAAACGGAAGCCTCAGACTTAACAGTAGAGTGTGATGGATCAGGAAACGTAGCCGATTACCAAGGATGGATAGCATCTAACGGAGGAGCATTAGCAAGTGATGATTGTAGTACAGTATCGTGGACATTTAATGCAGGAGTGTCGAGTGATGGATGTGGTGAGACAGGATTTGTGACTGTTGAATTTATTGTGACAGATGATTGCGGCAATAGTAATAGCACTACAGCGGACTTTATCATAGAAGATACAGAAGATCCGGACTTGATATCACCAGCAATGGATAGGACAGTAGAATGTGATGGATCGGGTAACACAGCCGAATTTACAGCATGGTTGAATAATAATGGAGGAGGGGATGCATCTGATGATTGTGGAGGCGTAACATGGTCAAATACCCTTGGTCCAGTAACGGTAAGTTGTGGAAATGGTACAAGTCAAGAAGTCACCTTCATAGCAACCGATGATTGTGGTAGATTTATTGAGACAACAGCAAGCTTTATAATAGAAGATAGAACAGATCCTACAATAACTGTAGAAGCATCAGACGAGATAGTAGAATGTGATGGTTTAGGAAATACTGCAGAATACGCAGCCTGGTTAACGTCAAATGGAAATGCCGAAGCAACGGATGCATGTAGTGGTATAACGTGGACTTATACAGAAGGTACCTTTGTAAATTCATGCGGACAATCAGGAGAAGTGTCAGTAGGCTTTATAGTTACCGATGAATGTGGTAATTCAAGCAGTACAACAGCAAGTTTTATAATCCGAGATACACAATCCCCATTGATCGATGTGCCTGCTCAAGATTTAGTGGTAGAATGTGATGGTGAAGGAAATCTAGATGAATATAATAGTTGGATTAACAACAATGCTAATGCTAGTGCAAGTGAAGATTGCGGAAATGTAAGCTGGAGTTACTCAGCAGGACCATTGTCTAGTGGATGTGGTCTTTCCGGCACAATTCAAGTTGTATTTACTGCAATAGATGAATGTGGGAATACAGATCAAGATATGGCAGATTTTATTATCCAAGATAATACACCGCCAGATTTTAGTAATATACCTACAGATTTGGATATTGAATGCGATGTGATTCCAGTATTAGAATTACCCGATGTGATTGATAATTGTGATAATGACATTATTGTAACACATTCGGATAATATTATTTCTGGATCTTGCCCTCAAGAGTACACAATCCAAAGAACTTTTTCTGCTGTAGACGCATGTGGAAATTCTAATTCAGCTATTCAAAATATTAATGTAACTGATAACACAGCACCAGTATTAGCCAATGTACCTTTAGATATAACTTTTGAATGTAGCGCGGTACCAGAATTAGGGAACCCTGTTACCACAACTGATAATTGTGATCCTAATGCATCTGTAACACTCGCAGAAGAGACGATCCCTGGGGATTGTCCTCATTCGTTTACTAGAATAAGAACTTGGACTGCTATTGATGCTTGTGGAAATGAAACTTCTGCTTCACAAAATATTTTTATCCAAGATGTTACTGATCCAATTATCATTGGTGCACCAATTGATTTAACAATCGATTGTGGTCAAGTGCCACCAATAGCTCCAATTCTTTCGGTATTTGATAATTGCGATAGCGATGTGACCCTGGAGTTTGAAGAAGTTAATTCACTTCCAAATTTTGATTGTACAGATTCTTACGAAATTACAAGAACGTGGACAGCGACAGATGATTGTGGAAATTCAACAGTAGCAATACAAAATATCTCTGTGGGAGGGGATCCAGTACCACCAGTGTTAGCAAATGTACCTATTGATATTACATTTGAGTGTAGTACTTTGCCACCATTAACGAATCCAGTGAGTGCAACCGATAATTGTGATCCAAATGTAGACCTAATCTATGATGAAATTACGGTACCTACCTCTTGTGAGAATAGTTATATTATTGAAAGAACTTGGACTGCGGTAGATGATTGTGGAAATTCTACAGTGGGTACACAAACGGTTACAGTAGAAGATAACACGGCACCTGTTTTGTTAAATGTACCTGCCGATGAATTCATTTCATGTGGTGCATTACCAAGTCCAGCACCAGTAGTATTAGGTACTGATAATTGTGATAGCAATGTGGAAGTAGTATTTAATGAAACGAGTACTTTGAGCACAATATCTTGTATGGATTCATATGTAATCACAAGAGTATGGGTCGCAACGGATAACTGTGGAAATAGTGAGAGAGCAGAACAAGTAATTACAATTTCTGGTGATACTGAAGCTCCAATATTAAGTGATGTGCCAGCAAATGTAACATTTGAATGCAGTGAATTACCAAACTTGTCTGATCCAGTTAATGTTTCGGATAATTGCGATACGAATGTAGAGATAATTTATAATGAAACGACAATACCTGTAGCATGTGCCAACAATTATATTATTGAAAGAACTTGGACTGCAATTGATAATTGTGGAAATTCCTCAAGTAGAGTACAAGCGATTACTGTACAAGATAGTACACCACCTATTTTATCTAATATACCTCCAGATGAAAACATTAATTGTGGTGGTATTCCATCACCACCCGCTTTAGTTTTAGCTTCTGATAATTGTGATTCTAATGTTACTGTTGACTTTGTGGAAATGAACTCCATAGAATCAGTTTCATGCATAGATAATTATACCATAACAAGAATTTGGACTGCTACAGATGCATGTGGAAATAGTGCAAGAGCTGTACAAGTTATTATTGTAGAAGGAGATGCTATAGCTCCTGTAATTTCTGGGGTGCCGAATGATCTTACAGTATCTTGCGAGGAAAATATTTCGAGTTTACCTAATGTAACGGTAACCGACAATTGTGATGTTGAACTTGAATTCAACGAATCTAATTTAGGAGGAACTTGCCCATACAATTATCAAATACTTAGAACTTGGTCAGCTACGGATCCGTGTGGAAATGAAACCGAAGAAACACAGTTGATAACTATTGAAGACAACATTGCTCCTGTACTTACTGGAATACCAGCAGATATAATTTCAGACTGCCCAGGCAGCGTAGATTTGACTATGCCTCAAGTTTTGGCTACTGATAATTGTGATCCAAATGTATTTATTCAGTATGCCGAAAGTTCGATACCCGGTAATTGTCCAGGAGCTTTTGAATTAATACGAACATGGAGTGCAACTGATGCTTGTGGAAATGAATCAATTAGTGAGCAGAGAATTTTAGTTGGAGATAATGTTGCTCCAGTATTTATGAATATTCCTGACGATTTAACAATTGATTGTGGTGCACTTCCGGAATTGCCAGCACCAAATGTAATTGATAATTGCGATTCAGATATCAGATTTGAATTCAATGAAACAAGATTAGACGGTTCGTGTCCGAATGAATTTATTATTCAAAGATCATGGAGGGCTGAAGATGCTTGCGGTAATATGGCTATGGCTACCCAGGAAGTCTTAGTAAGAGATGTATCTGCTCCAGTCATAATTTCGACACCTGCTGATGTTACAGTTAATGTAGCTGCTGGTGAAGAGATACCATCCCCTGTAGAAATTTTAAGTTTTGATGTTTGTGATGCTAGTCCTACTATAGAAGTCAGCGAAACTTCTACAAGTGGTTGTAGTTATGAAATCACACGCGTATACAATGTATCTGATGCATGCGATAATACAAGCAGTGTTACTCAGTTCATTACCGTAATAAATGGATTCGAAGTAGACATAAATACTGATAGAACAAATATTTGTACAGATGAATTTATATCCTTAGAAGTAAGTCCTATTGATACATCATTCTCTATTGTATGGACTAGTGATGGTGGAGAAATTTTAAATCCAGAATCTAATATAATTACCTATAGCGCAGATGATGCTGGTTCTTACAACTTGACAGTATTTGTCAATGATGGTGTTTGCGAATCAACAGCAACTATTGAAATAGAGGTTGGAGAAAGTGAAGATGTGGACTTACTTAGATATATGCCTGCTTGTAATGGAGATTCATTAATACTAGAAGTGTCGGGTGGCTCTACTTATATTTGGGAAGGACCGAATGGTTTTACTAATTCAGATAATCAAATTATTATACCTGACTTTAGTGAGCTAAATAACGGTACTTACTTAGTAACGGTTTCTACAGTTTCTGGATGTGAAATTATACTTGATACTGATGTTCAGGTATCAAATGAATTAGTAATAAATACAAGTTATAATGGTCCCTTATGTGAAGAAAGTACACTCCAATTGTTTGCTGATGGAGGTAGTCAGTATGCGTGGACCGGACCTGACGGATTTGTTTCCACGGATCAAAATCCTGTAATAAATAATATTGATTTAGCGACTGGTGTATATTTCTACGAAGTGACAGTACTTAGTCCTAATGGATGTGAGGGGGTTGAGATGATTGCTGTAGAAGTGTTAGAAGGGGAGGATGTTTCTGTTGTAGAGGACATTGTCATCTGCGCTGGAGAAACTATTGAATTAGGAGTGAATGGGGGTGCAAACTTTACATGGTCAGGTCCTAATAATTTTACTTCAAACGAACAATTTCCTGCTATTCTAAATGCGACTTTTGAGATGAGCGGTGATTATGTTGTGATTGTAGACACTAACACTAGTTGCACAGTTCAAAAGCAAATTAACGTTTTTGTTGAAAATTGTGGCTGTAATATTCAAGCCGAATTAAGCCTATTAGAAGATGAGACTTGTAATGAAGCCAATGGTGTAGCAGTGTTAATGCCTGATACATACGATTATTTATGGCCTGACTCGACTGTTGCTTCTGCAAGAGAAGACTTAGCAAGTGGAGTATATCAAGTGACTATTTCAGATGGAACTTCTTGTGAAGATGTGATTACGATAACGATTGAGCAGACAACGGATTGCGACCAAGATATCTGTGAAAAACCTGTATTGGTAGATGCATTGACTATATCAACGATGTGTGAAGAAATGAATGGATCTATCCATTTAACTTTAGAAAATGATGCAAGCCAATATACCTTCCTCTGGAGTGATCATAATGGTAGCTATGGTTCTAGTCAGAATGAATTGTTCGGGCTGAGAGGAGGATTTTATTCAGTAACTATAACCCACCTAATAGATTCAACATGTTCAATTATAGAAGAATTTGAAATAGACAATATTGACGCTGTCGAACCTGCGAAGGTTGATATAACACCAGCTAACTGTGGCCTAAATGATGGTACTGTTATCCTAAGCCCATCAAACCTAAATTACCTTTGGGTGGAGGATGGAGTACTTAGCGCAACACGTGATAGTTTAGTTGCTGGCGAATACAATGTAGTTGTATCAGATCCGACAGCTCTTGATTGTGCTTCTTATTTGACCATAATTGTACCTCAGGTAGGAAGTATAGATAGCGATGTGCAAATAATAAGTGAGTCTTTTTGTGGCGAAGCAACTGGAGAGGTGTTTATATCTGCTCCAAATGTATTGCCGTCTCAAATAGTATGGTCAGATGGTTTTGCTGGAGATTCACGCATGAACTTAGAGGCTGGTATTTATGAAGTTTATCTAATGAATACGGATGGATGTTTGGATACGCTCAATTTTGCGCTTCAAAATGCTGTTGACGAGGTGGAAGTTTCAATTGACTCTATCCATCATATTTCGTGTCATGGTGCCGATAATGGCAGGATCGACTTTTCTACTAATCCAGTATTAACTACAAATGGAGGATATTCAGTGAATATTGAAGATGCTGATGGAAATAGATATGCTAATGGTGAACTGGTACAAGGTTCATATTGTGTACTTGTTAGAGATAATGAGGATTGCATTGCAGGTATAACTTGCTTTGAAATCCAAGAGCCAGCCCAATTAGAAGTAGTCTTGGAAGTTGTAAACTGTACGAATAATATGGGATCAATAAATATCGAGACCCGTGGAGGAACCGCTCCATATACTCTTGTTTGGTCTGATTTGCCTAGTTCCATTAATCAAGAATTCTCTAGGACAAATTTATTAGAAGCGTCATATAGTACTACCATTACAGATGCTAATGGATGCACCCTAGAAATCAACGATATTGGATTATCAAATTGTGGGTCATTAGAAGAATGTCAGGGGGGACTAGATATATTTACTGAAGAATCGGTGTCAATTATTTCTAACGATTGTGGGTCCATGACAAACTACTGTTTGGATATACCTTATTCTTCTGTAGATAGTTTCTTGTATTTTGATAATAATAAGGAGTTTGAAGCTACTAAGGGTTGTGCTTATGACTCAGCGTATGTATATACTTATTTCTCCATTCCTGATCAAGGTTTAGCCGGGCCGTACACAGTAGATGCATGGGGAGTCAATGATGAGGAATTTAATGGAGAATTTGATACACTCGATGATCTCATCGATTTATTAAATACTTGGGATCCACTAGGGAATTGGAGTTTAGATGCAGAAAATTTATCTATCTCAGGGGGTATATCTGAGAATACATATGCTGACTTAATGATTACTCAGGTATCAAGTGGTCAGTTTGGTATACTCGATCTGAATAGCAACTATGTCCCATTTGCAGTAGCATTGGAGCTTGCTCCAGGAGATCATACTATTTCAGTCGTAGATGCTATTACGGGTTGTGCAGATTCTATCAAGATCTTTGTAGAGTGCGTTGAGGCAGTAGTCACACCAGATACCATAGATATCTTCTTAGAGTTAGGGATGGATACTACCATATGTGTTGATATTAGTGAGTTGAGTGCAGAGGTAGTTTCAGTGATGAATTATTGTGAAGATATCTCAACTGACGTAGTTAATTACGACGTTGAAGATGATTGTATTAATATATCTGCCGAATTTTTAGGGGATGATATAGGTTGTTTTGTCTATTGTGATAACAATGATATTTGTGATACATTAGTAGTATTCTCAGTAGTTGTTTCAGAGGGTAGTATAGCTCCACCAATAGCTATGGATGATGATACTATAACTTTGATCAATTGGCATGTGCATAATTTTAATATTGGAGTTAACGACACATTTAATATTGAAACAGACTCTATCATTATCGTAAGAAATCCAGAAAACGGAACAGTGAATCTAAACGATGATGGGACCATCGACTATATACCGAATCAAAACTTCTGTGGAGAAACGGACTCATTTCAATATTTGATATATGGACCGTTTGGTTCTGATATGGCAACAGTTTATATAGATGTCTTATGTGAAGATTTAACTATTTTCAATGGTATTTCTCCTAATGGAGACGGAATCAATGATTCGTTTACCATTACTGGAATAGAATCATTCCCAAACAATACGGTCACTATTTTTAACAGGTGGGGTAATCAAGTGTATTACAAACAGAGATATACCAATGATTCTGGTTGGTACGGTACTTGGAATGGAAGAAATCTCCCTGATGGAACTTACTTCTACATTGTTGATACAGGAGATGGAAGGAAATACAATGGATATATCCAGATAAATAGATAATTAATCGATCATTTTATATATGTAAATAGGGGCACAAATTATTATTTGTGACCCCTTTTTTATAGCTGCTTTTTCACTAAGACTTGCCTTTCAAGTACCTAATAAGTTTGATTTTTTTGACTGTTCATATAAGCCAAAAAAGTCATGAAAAGAAGCAAGCATGCAAAAAATACATATATAAAATAAATTTAATATGTATTTGATATTCAATAATTTAGCGAGTTTTTTGTTAAATTTTTGTATTTAAAGCTAGCTGAAAGACATAATAGAAAATTTGTAATATTAAGGCATAGTTTTTGGATTATTCATATAGGTATTTCCCAAAAGAAATATCAGTAACATATTATGAGAAAGACGATACTAATCACACTATTATTTTTGGGTACGCTAGGCTTTATGAATGCCCAGCAAGAGCCAATGTACACACAGTATATGTTTAACAGTTTATCATTCAATCCTGCTTATGCGGGGTCGCATGAATATATGAGCATTAGACTTTTGTACAGAAATCAGTGGGTGGACTTTGAAGGTGCGCCAGAATCACAAACATTTACGATTCATTCTCCCGTCAATGACCGTATTGGTCTTGGATTGAGTGTATTCAATGACGAGATAGGAGCTACGGGTAGTACTGGAGCAAATATAAGTTATGCGTATAGATTCCTGGTTGGCCCAGGTAAATTGTCTATCGGACTTCAAGGAGGAGTTACCAACTGGAGGGCAGATTTCAATAGATTAAAATTTAGAGATCCGCAGACAAACGATGCTGCATTTAGTGGGATCTCAGATACACAATGGTTACCAAATTTTGGCGCAGGTGTTTTTTACTACGCAAAAAAATGGTATGCCGGTTTTTCTGCTCCGAGACTATTAGAGACAAACTTGAGACAAAGAGAATCTTCCAGTGTTTCCGAGTCGGCAAGATTGAGAAGACATTATTATTTCCATGCGGGGGCAGCTTTGCCTTTGTCTGGAGATGACCTTGTATTCAAGCCTTCGATTTTGATCAAGAATGTTGGTTTGTTTTCTAGTTTTTCATCAAACAATCAAAACATTTTTGAGATAGGTGCACCTACTGAGGTTGATTTAGATGCGAGTTTACTTTTCTTCGATACATTTTGGGTAGGGCTTTCATTCCGTACTGCTATTGAAGCTGCAGTTGAGACATCTAGTGTAGATTCTATCGATGCCTGGATCCAATTTCAATTGGCCAATGGTGTTAGGATAGGAGCGGCTTATGATCAGACTATTTCTAAGATTGGTCAGCCATCATTTGAGGTGATGGTAGGATATGATTTTGACTACGAAGTGAAGAGGTTAAATACCCCTCGTTACTTTTAAAAATATAAATTTGTATGTTACCACCGAATGCAGTTTTATCGCGCATTTTCGGTGTTCCCATAAACCGTTTATTTTAATATGTGGAGCTTAGCACTTAGTGTTAGGCTTCTTTTTTTTGGGCCATCCCGGTTCTAGAGCCGCAATATTTTGCGGCTCTAGAACGGGACCGCGTCGTCCGCTGTATGGGATGGCTTGCACGCAAGACGCAATATCTTGCGTCTCTAGCAGCCCGATTATCCCATGCCGCTACCACCACTTGTCTCTAACGCGCTCTGCTTGTCGTGCTTCACACCTGCGGTGCTACGCGACTTTATTATACCACTATATTTACCCCAACTGAATTCCTTATCTTTGTGAAAATATTTGAAGCGTTTTGGATAATTCAGGACTTAGGAAAATAATTCATATTGACATGGATGCCTTTTACGCTAGTGTGGAAGAGAGAGATAATCCTGCCTTGAGAGGTAAACCACTAGCAGTAGGCGGATCAGAAAAAAGGGGAGTAGTTTGCTCTGCGAGTTATGCGGCTAGACAATTTGGAGTCCGCTCTGCGCAACCAGGATTCAAGGCTAAGCAACTCTGTCCAGATATTATATTTGTGAAGCCTGATTTTGCTAAATATAAAGAAACTTCTGTTATCATTCGAGATATTTTTTATGAGTATACTGATCTGGTGGAGCCACTTTCGCTAGATGAGGCTTATCTTGACATTACAAAAAATAAATACGAAATCAGTTCTGCTTTGATGATTGCAGAGGAAATCAGGCAGAAGATTTATCAGCAAACTCAGTTGACTGCTTCTGCTGGAGTATCCTACAATAAATTTCTAGCAAAAACAGCATCAGATATCAACAAGCCTAATGGGATCAAAGTAATCACCTTTGAGGAAGCACCCACCTTTTTGGCCAGTCTTCCCGTAAAGCGATTTTTTGGGGTAGGTAAGAAAACTGCTGACAAAATGGAGCGGATGGGAATTTTTACTGGCAAGGATTTATTAACCTTGGATAAGTTTACCTTATCTAAAAGATTTGGGAAGGTGGGATTGTACTATTATGATATCGTCAGAGGCAAAGATCTTCGTGAGGTAAAACCGCACAGAAGAAGAAAGTCTATAGGAATAGAACGTACCTATGATGATGATGTCTCTGATATCAACAAGCTTATCCTCAAATTGAAAGAATTGCTCGCTAAGCTATGGGTTAGCCTAGACCATAAAAATACCTACGGACGTACGATAACGCTCAAACTCAGATATAAAGACTTCACTACATTGAGTAGAAGTAAAAGTACCAATCTGGTTATGGAAGAGAAGGAAGTTGCAGAGAAGATCGTCAATGAGCTATTTGAAAAGATGCTTCCCCTCAAGCAGAGTGTACGCCTGCTGGGGCTTTCTATCTCCAATCTAAATAATGATGAACCTTCTTTCTTGAAGCAGTTGTCTTTTCCTTTTAATGAAGAAGAGTAGATATATCGGAGAGGATGAAGATTTATCCATACAGGGGTATTATTATACTATTGATAGGACAGTAAAATTTTGGGATAGCAGACTTGTGGTTTGAGATTTTTTTTGGCCTAGTGATGTGGAATAGTGCCGCAGTTTCGCGGCAGACCGTAGGGCCGAACGAACAGTGAGCTATGTAACGTAACGCCGCGGTTAATATAGCCTATGTCCAGACTGTAGTGTAACGGAAGGATTGGGGAGAAGCCTGAGTCCGCGGAGGCCCCAAATAAGTAAAGCTAAAAACATAAAATGAGGACAGTAGGGGCATAAAAAAAGAGCTTGGCAAATACCAAGCTCTACTTTGTGATCTGGCTGGGGTTCGAACCCAGGACCCTTTGATTAAAAGTCAAATGCTCTACCAGCTGAGCTACCAAATCATAAGCGTGCGCAAAGATAATAGCTATTCTAAATAATGCAACAATCTTCGATAAAAAATATTACAGATTTTTCAATTTGTATCCCAAATGCATCCTAATATAAATACTGATGCGGCCTAAGGAGCAAAGAATGTCCTATAATCCTTGGGCATGATCATCCGGATTCCTTGGATCTCCCACTCCGGTCAAACGACCATCTGCATCTCTATGAATGGCTTTGATGATGGCCATATATTTGGTCTCTTCTAGTTGATGTCCCTTAGCTTTCAAGGCATTACGTGCCTCTACAGAGAGACACCCTTCTTCAAGCAAAATTCTATCTGGTAACCATTGGTGGTGGGTTCGACACGCATTGACAGCCTCTTCTAAGTTTTGCCCATATACCGTTTTGTTAAGTAGCACTTGTAGGACTGCTGTGATAATAGTGGAACCACCTGGCGCACCCAATACGAGGTATGGTTCCCCATCTTTTTTGACTATGGTCGGGGTCATAGAACTTAGCATTCGTTTTTCGGGAGCAATCTCATTAGCTTTTGCGCCAATAAGTCCATAGGTATTGGGTACACCTGGCTTGACACTAAAATCATCCATCTCATTGTTGAGAAAGAAGCCTGCCTCCCGGACGTATAGCTTTGAACCATAGTTAGAATTAAGAGTGGTGGTCAAGCTCGCACTGTTCCCTTGCTCATCAATAATACTAGTATGCGTAGTCTGAAAACTTTCAAGGGTTTGAGAAGGAGCAACGGTTTCTGCATTACTTTTTTGTGCCTTCTCTCGGTCGATGCCGTCTCTCATACTAGTTATGTATTCTTCACTTAATAAAAGCTCAACAGGTACATTATAAAAATCAGAGTCACCCAAATAGGTAGCCCTGTTCTCATAAGCACTCCGCTCTGCTTCACTAATCAAATGAATACTCTCTGCGGTTTGGAATCCAAGACTATCCAAGGGGAGCGGTTCCAATATCTTAAGGATCTGCTGTAGCACTATGCCGCCACTAGATGGAAGTGGCATGCTTGAAATGTCATATCCTCTGAAGGAAAACTGGATGGGAGTTTTCCACTTAGCCTGATAGCGAGTCAGGTCTCTTTGGACTATTATGCCCTTATTGTCAGCCATTGTTTGGATAATCGCAGCGGCACAGTCTCCTTCATAAAATCCTTTTCGTCCTTCATCTTGTATCTTCTGAAGTGTTTTAGCTAAGAGGCTCTGTTTTAATAGGTCTCCTTTTTTCCAATCTCCATCCTTGACAAAAGGGAAGTCAAAATTATTTAGTGTTTTGAAATCCGAAGCGTACTTGTTTAGCCGATCAGCTTCATTTTGGCTAATAGCGAATCCATTGGAGGCAAGATCAATGGCGCCTTGCATCACCAACTGTCTATCTTTAAGCTTTCCGTATTTTTCTAAAGCTTGTAAAAGACCATCGACTGAGCCTGGGACTCCTGATGCCAATGCCCCCTTAGTGCTTAGGCCTGTGATCGGATTACCTAATGAATCTAGATACATATTTTTAGTAGCTCCAAAGGGAGCTTTTTCTCTAAAATCTAAGGCCGTAGTCTGTTTGCCTTTTTCATCATAAAGCATAAATCCACCTCCGCCTATATTGCCAGCTCTCGGGTAGACTACGGCAAGGGCAAACTGTACTCCTACGATAGCATCTATGGCATTTCCTCCTTGTGCTAGGATGTCTAGGCCTACCTTTACTGCCAAAGGATGAGCGGCTACCACCATAGCTTTATCTGAGGTAGCTACTTTTTGGCTGATATATTGGCTGTTTTTAGGTGCTTGTCGACAAGCTACTATGAGAATAAAAGCTAAGAAAAAGCTAAGAAATATAAGGTGTTTGTCGTTTGTCATAATATTTGACGCTTGTTGGTATAGATTTTGTTTTAATATGTTAAATGCTGATAAGTAGCATATTATACACTGATAACAAAGTTTGAACAATGGCTTAACAAGCCACAAAAGCTAAAGTACAATGAAAAAAACACTTTATATACTTGCAATCCTGCTTTCTGTATCGAATCTGTCCTTTGCAGAATGTATATTCCACAAGCCAGTGGAGATTAGGGAGCTTAGCATTGGAAACCTTATAACTTGGTCTACTATCACAGAAAATGGGAATGAAAAATTTATTGTTGAGAAATCAAAGGATGGCTTTTCCTTTAAAGAGATTGGCGAGCTAGATGGGGCAGGAGATTCTCAAGATATTACAGAGTATAGATTTTTAGATTTGAAAACGGGGGAGGATGAAGCGTATTATAGATTGAAGATGATTGATAAGGCAAACTATGAGTCTATAACCCACACGATTTTCTTTAATAGAGAGCAAAGCAATAATTATGCTTTTTACTCTATGTCAAATCCTACCACAGATTCTCACTTTACCTTGTTGTTAGACTCTAAAATAGCGGGCAAACTGAGATATCGAGTATTGAATCAAAAGGGAAAAGTATTGATTTCAAAAGCAAGACAAGTATCAGCAGGAGAGAATATGATTTCTGTGAATATATCTGATTTTCCTAATGGTAGCTACAGGTTAGAAACCATCTTAGGGGAAGAGGTAGAAGTAATAAATTTAAGAAAGGTGGCAAGAAATAGCCTACCTAATATACAGTATGTGATAAAGTAAATCCGCATAAAGAATATTAACACCAAGTCTTGATGTGTTTGGTAATTTCTGAGGGGATTAAAACAAAATCAAGTAAACATACTTACGTCTCCTAGCAAATTGACTAATTGACATAAATGAAATGCCGCGTTTGTCAGCGATTTAAAATTTAATTTCATACAAATGCGTCCATAAGAATAGGATAATTTGGTTAAAGTTTTTTCATGGTAATATAGTCCGATCTTTCTCTTAGAGATTGATCGGCTATGTTTTTTGTAGGCTATACATGATATTAGATTCTTCCATTGAAGGTTTGGTAGTGTACTAAACATTTTAATTTAAATCGATGTAAGTACTTGATTGTCTATTGCTTGCGAAGTTAGTTGAAACTAGGTGAATAGGTTGCCTATTAGTGATTTGAAATTTTTTGCAACATCATTATTGGTAAATACTATAATTAATTGAATATCACAAAGCTTGTTATTATCTTAGAATCATGCTAGTAAAACACTTATGTTCGTTCTTTTTCTGCCTGAGCGTCTTCGTCGTACATGCGCAGAATTCAGGAGCTGACTTGCTCGCTAAGAGCATCACTTATCATGATCCTATGGGGAATTGGTCTACGTTTAATGGTCAACTGGATTTCACAGTTTTGAGGCCCGATGCGCCCAATGGTGAGCGAAGCGTTTTGATCAACAACAAGAAAGAAAAATTTCATTTTAAAGCGCAATATGAAGAAGGCGCTCTAGAATACGAGGTTATAAAAGGAAAAGCTACTACGCGCTGGAATGGCTCTGAAAATATACCCAAAGATATTGCTGCGAAATATAGAGTCACAGAAGATAGGCCAGTGATGTATCGCAATTACTATACGTACTTATATGGTATGCCTATGAAATTAAAAGATCCAGGAACTCATATCTATCCAGATATTGAAATTGTAAATTTTTATGGTAAGAGTTGCTATAAGATGAAGGTCACTTACGATCCTACTGTAGGTAAGGATACTTGGTACTTTTATTTCAACACAACAAACTATGCTTTAGAGGCTTACCAATTTTTCAAAGATGAATCCAAGAATGATGGTGAATATATTCTATTTGAAGGCTTAGAATTATTCGATAATATCAAGATACCTAAAGACCGCAAATGGTATTATAATAAGGACAATAAATATTTAGCTACAGATGTATTAAGCAATAGATAAGTGATATTAAATGTTTGATAATCTGATAACTCCAAAATCAAATACTACAAGAGTAATTAATTGTTTGCCAGCGATTTAAAATTTATTACCAAAGCAATTTCAAATTAGGCTTTAAATTTCCTTTGTTTATTCAAATGTTTTTTTGCTGTATGCGATACCTAAGGATAAAGAAGGTGCTGCGCCTTGATTAGTGGCGGTGATAGCGCCATAAGTTCCAAAATTTACCCACCAATTATTTACTACATTGAGCGATAGTTTTATACCGGGAGATAGGTACTGACCATTGTTGTGATAAAGCACTGTGGCATCCGCTTCGAGGTCTGTAGTCTCCGTTAAGTTTAGGGCGCCATCGATATGAAAGATAAGGTATAAGTCTTTTTTACCAATATTTGCTTTTGTCCCTATTTCGGTGTCTATTATGATTTGGTTAGGAATATCTGATCTGTACCGATGTCCTGCTCCAAAGTAGCCAAATGTGCTGTTCCTGGAAAAGCCAGTACTCAAACCAAGGTCTACGCCATGTTGCTCAAAACCAGTACGTAAGGCACCATCACGAGTAGCCGTAGGGGCTGTGTAGCCTGCGAAGGCGGTCAATGGAAATTCTTTAAACAATTCATGTTTTAATTTTACGCTTATATCTCCTAAGGCACTCAGCGAATTGTCTTCTGCGCTTACTGCTTTGTAGGGTAGATCTATTTGGATTCCCGTTCTGTCCGTTAAGCTATAGGCAGCGAAAAGGCCAATAGTACGATCAGAGGTATCAAATGAATTTTGAGTTCCTTCGCTGTCATTGTTAAAAATAGCATCGTAGGTAATCGAAGTGACAGATAATTGTGCATATATAGAGCCTTTATCATCTACCCAAGGACTTTGAGCCAACAAGGTGCTTGCAGAAATAATCAGAAAACTGGATATAAATAGATACCGGAATACCATAGTCATAAGGTTTTGATAAAAATGTGTGTTTGAAAAAATAATATAAGCTAATTCACAATTCACATAGATAGAAACATTTTCTAGATTCGATTAGTTATGAAAAAATTAAAGTGTGAGTCCGCTCCGAAAAGTCACGAAACCACAAAATGACTCTTTTGGCGATATTTTCCATTTTCTCAATCCACTGATGCTCAGGCATCACTGAATTTCGAGAATAAAAAATCTCATCCAAAATAATTCATTTTTTGCAATCCGCTACCTTCAGGAGTGGACTCAAGTGTTTTTTGCACACTCTATTGTGATTATTATCGTGAAGTTTAACTTTCATTAAATTAATGTGTTGTACCTAGACAAAATAAATTTTATATGAAAAATATATTAATAGTATTGGTTTTGGGAGGTCTTGTATTCGCTTGTTCTAAGAGTGAAAGCTCGAACATGGAGGGGCCTGCAATAGCTAAATTAGCAGTCAACAAACAAACTGTGTCCCCTTTTACAGATTTCTGGAATCAAGGAAAAGCAGAAATAACGACGTATGATTTACAGCAAGCTAGATATGGTGAGATTCACAAAGGCACCGCAAACACCATCTTTGTCACTGAGCCATTCAGCCAGTCCAAGCAAGTAAAGCTAGATAATCCCGGACAAAACCCTAAAGATTTGGTGCCAGCTATGAAGCTTAATTTTACACGAAAGTTTTATACTGGCGTGTATCCATATTCTACTATGTTGTCGGTATTCACTGGGCAAGATTTAAAGAAAAATCCTCACTCTCTAAAAGCAGTTTTTGGAGCCCAAGAATGGTGTGGACAAACCTTTACCCAACTGAACTTAGGAGCTAGTGGATATGAAATGGAACAGTTTTCTTATTTCGAATCAGAAGGCGATAAGAGCGTAAAGCTTCAGAAAGCTACCTTAGAAGATGAACTGTGGAATATCATTAGAATTAATCCAGAGAATTTGCCAACAGGTAAGGTTAACATGATTCCTGGGCTTACTTTTTCGCGACTTGGACATGTAGAGCCAGATGCGGTCCTGGCAGATGCCAATTTAGAAAGGAGTGGAAAGATGACAAGCTATTCGGTACATTATCCTCAATATGAAAGAACCTTGACGATTAACTTCAAAACAGAATTTCCACATGAGATAGAAAGCTGGCAAGAGACAGGATATTCTGGCTTTGGATCTAATAGGAAGATATTAACTACAACAGCTACTTTTAACTCAAGAAAGATGCTTGAGTACTGGAGCAAGCATAGCTTGAGTGATGCTCCATTGAGAGCAGAGTTGGGCTTATAATCAGAACCTTAACCTCCACTACTTTATAAAAAATAAGAATAATGCAGCATATCTATGATATGCTGCATTATTAGTTTAGGGTCCTTTTATGCAAAGTTATGTTTTTATCTTACTCAGATTTTTAGATGCTAATCCGACAAGAATAAGTTTATTAACCTTGCAGTTGTAATAAAAGGCGTATTTTTGGCGTTTATTTGTTGGAATATTATACATTTTATGAAAAAAATATTACTCCTTGTTCCTTTTATTATACTTACTACCATCGAGATAAAGGCACAAACCTTCAGTAATGAATTTTTAAGCATTGGTGTAGGTGCCCGTGCCCAAGCGCTAGGTAAATCTGTCATAGCAACAACTGATGACGTGACGGCGAGTTTTTGGAATCCTTCTGGCCTTGTGCGCAATGTCCATGATGATTGGCAGTTTGCAGGGATGCATGCAGAGCTGTTTGCAGGGGTGGGCAAATTCGACTACTTGGCTGCTACAAAGAAGATTGATGATAATCGAAAGGCGGTATCCTTATCGCTCATTCGATTTGGAATAGATGATATCCCTAATACGCTAAACCTCTTTGAAGCGGACGGCAGTATCAACTTTGATAATGTTGTTCCTTTTTCAGCGGCAGACTATGCCTTTCTTGGTGGCTACAGTCAATACCTCTTCAAAGACTCAGATAGATGGACAGTAGGGGGTAATCTAAAAGTGGTATACAGAAACATTGGACCTTTTGCGAACGCCTTTGGTTTTGGAGTAGATGGAGGCATTCAATACTGGGGTGAGAAGTGGAAGTTAGGCTTAGCTGTAAGTGACATTACAGGCACATTCAACGCTTGGACATTCAATTTTACAGAAGAAGAAAAAGAAGTCCTGCAACTCACTGATAATGAATTGCCAGAAAACTCCATTGAGGTGACGAGGCCTAAAGCTACCTTAGGCATAGGTACTTACAAGCAACTTCAAAAAGGCTTTGGACTAGCAGTAGAAGGTAGTATAATTGCTACATTTGATGGCAAAAGAAATACGCTCATTAAGACTGATCAGTTCAGTGTGTCACCTGGCCTTGGGGCGGAGATAGACTATAAACAATTTGCTTTTTTGAGATTTGGATTAAGCAATCTACAACAGGATACCGATATCAATACCACACCATTTTGGACCGTAGATCCTTCTTTGGGCTTAGGCGTTAAAATAAAAAATTTCCAATTGGATTACGCTTTTACAGATATTGGAGATCAGAGGAACGGTACATTTTCGCACGTATTTTCCTTGCTTTTCAACTTACAATCAAAAGCTGTCAAAGAAGGTTTCTAACATACCTTGACATTTAGATTTTTATTATATAGATTTACACCTCCACTAGGTATCATAACGTTTTGACTCTACCTTTTTATAATTGGGGATGATTTTTGTAAGTGTCTAAGGCGGGCTTCAAACCGTTGACTTGTCCGGTTTTCTGATTTATCAGAACAAGAAGATTACTGAACCACTTTGAGCGCCCCAACCATGTCTTTTGAGGGTCCAAAACACCCTGATATCCTGTGGTTTTTTTATGTCTATACTCAGCTTAGATATTTGGAGGGATAATTTTTTTGAAGTGCCCGTTGAGTCTAGCACGTTCTTTTAAGATTTCCATTTCTTTGGCTACAGGGACTACTTTTTCTAGATGTTTTAATATATACTCTTGTCGCTTTTTCTCACTCTCTATTCTGAGTAGATTGTATTCTTGTTTTACACTCATCCCTAGATGATGGGCAATGTCAAATGAATTAAAAGAATTTGCATCATCTGGCATTTTCTTTTCTGGGATGTTTAGTAAGTCAAATAGTTCTTCTAAGTAGGAATAAATATTTATGTTTAATCCTTTATCAGTGGAAGTGTTTGTGTAGCTAAGTCGCTCAATATCTGCCCCAGCATATAATTTGTTTGGTGCTTGGGAATAATACTCTTCAATGCGGAAAACACCAATACCTCGAGTCCGTACATCCAATTCTCCGTTTTCATAAGTGCTTTCTATTTTTTCCAATTTAAGTTCCGTCCCTATATCCATTATCTTGTTGTCAATGAATGCAGGTATACCAAAGGTGATTTGGTTTTCCTCGCACTCTCTAAAAAGTTGTTTATAGCGTGGTTCAAAAATGTGTAGGTTAAGTCGCTCTCCAGGGAAAGCCACCAAATTTAAAGGGAATAAGGGTAGAAAGTCTATCATGGAACCAAGATAGATAATTCAAAATAATCTTTACAATGTCTATACAGTTTTCCTTCCTCACCATTACGAATACTAATCATCTATTAACTTGATCTAATCCATGAAATTTATAAAAATGGACACAAACTTAAACTCCAAATAATGTAGGCACCTTCTTATGGCTAAATTTTTAATCTACAATTTTAAAATTAAAAGCTTAAAAACGGTACATTGTACACTAAGCAAAGAACCTACAAGATGCAGCATAAAAACCTAGGAATCAAGCTATCCCTATTTATCAATTATTTCGTGTTCGCCATTCTACTGAATAGTGTAGGGATTGTAATTCTGAAAGCACAAGAGGTATATGGTGTCACAAAAGTAGATGCCAGTATTTTGGAGGCCTTCAAAGATTTACCCATTGCTATAGTATCTTTTCTTGTAGCTTCACTACTACCTAAGATAGGATACAAAAAATCTATGCTTATTGCCTTAGGGATTGTTGCAGTAGCTTGCCTTGGTATGTATTTTGGAGATACTTTTATTGCGGCAAAGTTTCTCTTCGCTGCAGTAGGTGCAGCTTTTGCTTTGATTAAAGTTTCCGTGTATTCATCCGTAGGATTAGTTACCAATACACAGGCAGAGCACAATAGTTTGCTCAGTAATATCGAAGGCGTTTTCATGTTTGGTATCGCGTTTTCTTCTTTTTTATTTCCATTTTTTAATGCTGGGTCCTCCCCAAGCGCCTGGCTAAATGTATATCTCTTCTTATGCGCCTTGTGTGTTTTGTCATTTATATTTTTACTCTCAGCTGATTTTGATGCGGAGATAGAGAAACCCTCTTCTAGTGCAGGGAAAGACATTTTAGACATGTTGAAGTTAATTGTGAAGCCACTAATTATAGTATTTGTCAGTTCTGCGTTTTTATTTGTGATGATAGAACAAGCCATCATGACTTGGCTGCCGACTTTCAATAATGAAGTATTAAAAATTCCTCAAAACTTAGCAATCAATATGTCTGCCATACTAACAGTCTCTATCGGCATTGGAAGAATAGCGGGTGGCTTTTTAGTCAAGAAAGTATCTTGGTTAGTAATCGTAGGGATCAGCATTTTATTTGCTATCATTTTTGTGCTAGTGATCTTGCCCATGGCAGTTAACGCTGAGGTAGGGGAGATTAAAACTTTTGCGGATATTCCTATGCTTGGATATATATTCCCGATTATAGGCCTGTTTCTCGGGCCCATCTATCCACTGATAAGTTCTACGACCCTCAATGCATATCCTAAAAAAATTCATGCGCACATATCGGGCTTGATTATCGTATTTTCAGCATTAGGTGGCATTCTTGGCTCTAGAATCATAGCCTACATTTTTGAAAATGTAGATACCACGATGCCCTTTAGATATACAGTAGTGCCTTTAGTGCTATTGGCCGTCGCTGTTTTCTTTTTAGACAAATGGACCAAATCACTTAAAGCAAAGTAATACGACATTCTATGCAAAACCCTACGTCTCCAGATATTGTATTCGGACAACTTTTTAAGGACCTACACGCTAGTGGTTTGTGGAAAGATGGTAAGTCTATCTCTGATGCCATCCCAAAGAATGATCCGAGTATCATACTTGCTGATTATGAAGATACTAAGCATAATCAGAACTTTGATTTGCAATCATTTTTTGCGAAGCATTTTATTCCGTTTGAGTCTCAGGCTAAAAATTTCGAAAGTGATCAAACGCTATCGGTCAAAGAGCATATTGAAAAACTATGGCCCTTACTGACTCGCTCTGCGGATAAGGCTATAAAGGGGAGTTCATTACTGCCATTACCCAAGCCTTACATTGTTCCTGGAGGTAGATTTAACGAGATCTATTATTGGGATTCTTTTTTTACGATGCTTGGGCTACAAGTATCAGGGCATATACATTTGATCGAAAGTATGATCGATAATTTTGCGTGGATGCTAGATACTTATGGGCTTATTCCCAATGGAAATCGAAGCTATTACCTAGGTCGTTCTCAGCCGCCCTTCTTTTCTTTGATGGTTGATTTATTAGCCCAGTCCAAAGGAGATGAGATCTATTCAAAATATGAAAAAGCCTTGCTCCAAGAATATGATTTTTGGATGTCAGGTTCTATTGATGATAAAGCGGTAGATCAACATCTAGTAAAGTTGAAAGAAGACAAAGTGTTGAATAGATATTATGATAGGTATGATACGCCCAGACCTGAGATGTATCAAGACGATGTCAATGAAGCAGTTCATACGGATCAAAGTACAGCATCCTTTTTTCAGAATTTAAGAGCAGCGGCAGCATCTGGCTGGGACTTTAGCGCTCGATGGATGGATGAGTCTGCTAAGCTAAGTACCATCCATACAGGGGATATTATACCCGTTGATCTCAATTGCCTCTTATACTTTTTAGAAAGCACGATTGCAAAAGCGAAAGCATTAAAAGGAGATCTAGAAACAGAACGTATCTTTCTTGCCAAAGCCAATCAGCGCAAGGAAAATATCTTGGGATACTGTTGGAATAAAGAGTTAAGTTTTTTCTGTGATTATAATTTTCACAAAGCGGAGATCAGTTCGTTTAAGAGCTTAGCGGCAGTCTATCCTTTATATTTTAAAATAGCTTCTGTAGAGCAAGCCAATGCAGTAGCCAAGCTCATTCAGACTGAATTTTTAAAACCGGGTGGGGTGATTACCACCAATGTGCCTTCCGGTCAGCAATGGGACTCCCCCAATGGCTGGGCCCCTCTACAATGGATGACTTATCAAGGCCTAGTCAACTATGGCCACACGGAATTAGCCAATGACATTCGCCAACGCTGGCTATCCCTCAATGAAAAAGTATTTAAAGATACCGGCAAAATGCTAGAAAAGTATAACGTAGAAAATATTGATTTACTCAGTGGAGGAGGGGAGTATCCTGTGCAAGACGGATTTGGTTGGACGAATGGAGTATATCTAAAGTTATTGAATACAGCAACGTAACAAAAATTTGTTTTTTATTTCTTTTTTTTCGCGCTCTGGGGAGAAGTGATATGAGCTGAGCTAGACGACTGATGAAGGAAGGGCTAGCGCTGGATGAGGCGACAGACGAATACGGCGATAGCCCTATCCTGAATAGGAGACTAGCTCAGGGAATACAAACGGATCACCGGATACAAGCGCCCTTATTCAATTATCAATTAGGAATGTTCAATGATCATTTTTAGTGTGGAATGATCAATTTTCAATGTGCAATTATTATATCCAAAATTTCAAAGCACACAGCTACTTTACTATTGATTCCATCGAATCCAATGAATCCAAGCAGGTACACGCGAAAGCCGAATTGATCATTGATCATTGAAAATTGTACATTAATTCGAATTGTACATTAATTCGAATTGATCATTGAAAATTCATCATTAATTAAATCCCGCCCTTATTCAGCTTTTCAATATCTTTCTTAATCTCCTCCGGAAGCTCCTCTCCAGGGTTGATTTGGATCTGAGAGTCATCGAGACTTTTCAAAATCAAGTCTTCTTCGATAATCTGCTTGAGTGATTTATTATCTAGTGGATCCTTCTTTTCGATACCCGTAATTTTTAGCGCAGTTCTTCGGTTTTGCTGGTGTGCCTCTTCCGAGCAATTGATACCGTTGGCGCAATTGTTGACCAACAGAGTCTCGCCGTAGCCTCTAGCACTCAGCTTAGAGGCATCAATGCCATTGTCTACAAGGTACTGAACCGCTGAGGCCGCTCTAGCCTGCGAAAGGCTTAGATTGTATGCGTCCCGTCCTCGAGAATCGGTGTGCGAACCGAGCTCTACCGATATGGCTGGATTGTCCTTGAGTACTTTTACGACTTTGTCCAACTCCACGGCAGCATCAGGTCGGATGAAAGATTTGTCATAATCGTAGTAGATATTCTTAAGTTCGAAAGTAGTGTTGAGTGCGATGCGATCCATTTCTATATTAGCCAAAAAGGTGCCTTGCTCGTTGCTCTTCGTCAATACATCAGTGACGTTCGAGATGCCCTCAAAACAGAGTATACAGCCATCAATGTTGACAAATGCCTCCATTCGCTTGGTAAGAAAGCCTTCCTTGCGGACCATCACCGTATAGTGATTGCCTTGTTCAAAAGTAAAATTGAAATTCGGAGAATGCAATGAATCGACTACAAACACTTCTTTCTTAGTAGTATTGTTATAGATTTCGACCTTCGCACCTTGGATGGCATCTACCGTAGTTTCTTTGAAGTCACTACTGTTTTCTGCCAAGGTAACATCAAAGATATAACCAGGTCTACGCTCCAATTCTATTTTTACAAATGACTTATTCTTTGAATTGCTGTCGGCTTGTGGCGTAGCAGTTTTTGAAAAGAATAGTTTGTGTTGTGCCTTAACGGTGAATCCTGAGTGCAAGTGAGCCAGCTGTACCCTAAAGTATCCATTCTTATCAGTGATAGTTTTGGCCTCTACGCCGCCATCATCATCATTGAGAATCGTTATATTTACCTCTGGTAGATACCCCCGATTATTTTCTTCATAAACATAGCCTTCGATTTCTGTTAAATGCTCTTGCGCAAAACCAATTTGACCTAGCAAAAGCAACATACTTAAGTTTAATAAGTGCTTCATGATATAAATTTTTAGTATAACGATTTGATACCGTTATAGGATATACATCTACGTCAAAGGGTTGTGTTATATAAAGTTAAAATAAATTAAAAGAAATAAAGACTTTTAACAAAATTGAATGAGTTCATTCTTATTTTGATGAATTTTATCGTTCTAATACGCCCTTACTTATGACTATCAATATACCCAGTACTGATCAAAAGAGAATCGTCGTTGTCGGAGCCGGCTTTGGAGGTTTAGCCTTTGCACAAAAAATGGCCAATCAAAATGTACAGCTAGTACTAATCGACAAAAACAACTACCATCAATTTCAGCCTTTGTTTTATCAAGTGGCCATGGCAGGGCTTGAACCAAGTGCTATTAGTTTTCCGCTTCGAAAGCTATTTCAGAAAAAGAAAAATGTATTCATTCGCGTTACACAGTTAGAAAGTGTAGATATTCATAAGCAAATAATAAAGACCTCCCTGGGGCCTCTAAGGTATGATGCTTTGATTATTTCTACTGGTGTAGACTCAAATTATTTTGGCAACGAAGAGTTGGCTCAAAAGACCATTCCTATGAAGTCAGTATCTGAGGCCCTTTATCTGAGAAATCAGATATTGTCCGATTATGAAAAAGCATTGGTGACTACAGATTATGAAGAACGACAAGGGCTAATAGATATGGTTATCGTCGGCGGTGGCCCTACAGGTGTAGAAGTTGCGGGTGCTCTAGCTGAAATGAAGAGGTATATACTGCCCAAGGATTATGCAGAACTTGATAATCAAGAGGTGGATATATACATAGTACAAGGGGCTTCTTGTCTTCTCAATGGAATGTCTGAAAACGCGTCAAAAGGGGCTTTGAAATTTTTGGAAGAAATGGACGTCAAAATCAAACTAAACACCAGAGTGGTAGACTATGATGGAAAATTCGTGTCTATGAATGATGGCACAAAAATTAGAAGCAACAAAGTTATTTGGGCGGCAGGAGTAAAGGGTACATCAATCGCTGGTCTGTCTGATACCTGTTACAACAGATCTGGAAGGCTACTGGTGGACGCTCAGTGCAAAGTCATTGGAATAGACAATGTCTTTGCAGTAGGGGATATCGCTGCTATGCAAACCGATGACTTGCCTCACGGCCATCCACAACTGGCTCAAGTAGCCATTCAGCAAGGAAAATTCTTGGCAAAACACCTCTTGAACATCCAAAATGACATATGTGAAAAAACATTTAGGTATAAAGATCTTGGCTCAATGGCTACCATCGGGCGCAATAGGGCTGTAGTAGATTTACCAAAATTCAAATTTAAAGGCTTTTTTGCTTGGTTGGTTTGGCTATTTGTACATCTATTTTCTATACTTGGAGTAAAGAACAAAGTGATGGTATTTATCAATTGGATTTGGAATTATTTTACCTACGATCAGTCGCTAAGATTAATCATTAAGCCCAATGACAAAAACAAAAAAATACTTTGAAGTAAGGTTAATCTATTGAATATCTGCACTGTTTGATAGGCTCACTTACAGCTTTTCTTTAAGGAAATTGGCTGGCCAAAAAAAGAGCCATGGACCCTACTCCAATGGCTCTGATAAAAGTCATTCTTTAGTGCTTCAAGGCACATATAAGAAAGATGACCACAAAGATCTTTATATATTTTTAACAATTTTCTTGTAAAACTCGATTGCACATTACGAATGATATATATTCTAGGTAACATCATCCGTTATATATTAGTCTCAAATATAATATAATTGATAAACAAACAGCAAAAAATATAAAAAAAAGCACTTATCTATTTATCAGATAAGTGCTTTTAACTTTTATACCGCTTATGTTTATCGCATCGCTACATAGTATATCCTAGACTAACATCTAGGGTAAATTCATCGTGAATGGTCTTGTCTCCTAGATTAGAGAAAAAAGAACCAGATCCATACTTTACATTATAGTCAGTACGGTCCAAAACGATGGTCGCTTTACCTGTTCCGTCTTTTAATACTGTGTTGAATTTAATCTCCTCTGTAGTTCCTTTTATAGTGATATCTGCAACCACTTTATATTCGCCTTCGGTGCCTCTAGAGTATACCTCTTTGATGACTAAAGTCGAAGTTGGATATTCCTCTACAGCAAAAAAGTCAGCTGACTTTAAGTGCCCATTGAGTTTAGCAGCCGTCCCGCCGTCCAAATCAGTACATGTGATGGTAGTCATATCCATAGTGAACGTACCTCCACTCAATACACCATCCGTAAACGTTAGGTCGCCATCTTTGATATCGATAGTTCCATTATGCTTTCCCGTTACTTTGCTAGCTTTCCATTCTACTGTACTCGCATCCAAGTCAACTTTTGCTATTTCCACTTTTACTGTGCTGAAAGAAAATAGCGTCATCGCTACTGCAGTGAGAAACAAAAATGTGTATTTCATTATAATTTTTTTTTGTTTTTAATAATGAAGACATAACATTTGATACGGAGCCTAGGTTGTAGAGCGGAGGTACTTTGTCGTTTGAGAGACATATTTTTTGACACATACAATTCCCTCAAAAACAACAAAAAGCGCCACCCTAAAAAAATTAAGGTGGCGCTTTTTTTATATACTCAGAGTATTTAGAAGGAATTAATCCAACTTCAGTACATCTAAAAATGCCTTTTGTGGGACCTCAACATTACCGATGCTTCTCATCTTTTTCTTACCTTTTTTCTGCTTTTCCAGCAGTTTTCGCTTACGAGTGATATCACCACCGTAGCACTTTGCAGTCACATCCTTACGCATCGCTGAGATGGTTTCTCTAGCGATAATCTTTGCGCCAATAGACGCTTGGATAGCGATCACAAACTGTTGTCTTGGCAGTAAGCCTTTCAGTTTACCACATATCTTTTTACCAAAAGCAAAAGCATTATCTTTATGTACCAAGGCAGAAAGTGCATCTACAGAATTACCATTGAGCAGCATATCCATCTTCACGATATGGGATGCACGATACTCCAGTGGAGCATAATCAAATGAAGCATATCCGCGAGATATAGATTTTAATCTATCATAAAAATCAAAAACAATTTCTGCCAAGGGCAATTCAAAACTCATCTCTACCCGCTCTGGAGTGAGGTAGTTTTGTTTGGTCATTATACCACGCTTCTCCATGGTCAGCTTCATGATCGGGCCTATATATTCTGGCTTGGTGATAATCTGCGCTATAATAAATGGCTCTTCCACTCTGTCTAGATGATTAGAATCTGGTAGTTCCGTAGGCGTGTTCACCAGTAGTTTTTCGCCCTTGGTCGTGTATGCATAGTAGGATACGTTAGGAATCGTCGTGATCACCTCTTGATCAAACTCACGCGACAGTCGCTCTTGAATAATCTCCAAGTGCAGCATCCCCAAAAATCCACATCTAAACCCAAAACCCAGGGCCGCGGAAGATTCAGGCTCAAACACCAACGAAGCATCATTCAATTGTAGTTTCTCGAGACTATCTCTCAAGTCCTCAAAGTCGTCATTATCTAGCGGGAAGATACCAGCGAATACCATCGGCTTCACATCCTCAAATCCGTCAATCGCCTTATCGCACTGATTGCTAGCGAGGGTCATCGTATCACCCACCTTGATTTCACTACTCGTCTTGATACCTGTGATGATGTAGCCCACATTTCCAGCACTCAATTCTTTATTCGGTACCATATCCATTTGTAGGATACCGATTTCATCGGCATGGTATTCTTTTTCCGTATTCACAAAGCGCACGAGGTCTCCCTTGCGCATGGTGCCATTATAGATTCTAAAGTAGGCGATCACTCCGCGGTAGGGGTTAAATACAGAATCAAAAATTAAAGCTTGTAAAGGCGCTTTAGGGTCTCCGCTAGGAGCAGGGATTTTATCCACGATTTCTGCCATCAATTCAGGAACTCCCAAACCTGTCTTTCCAGACGCGAGCACTATATCCTCTTTTTTGCAACCAATCAAATCAATAATCTGATCACTCACCACCTCTACATCAGCGGACTCCATATCCACCTTGTTGATCACAGGCACGATGTCGAGATCATTCTCGATAGCCAAGTATAAGTTAGAAATGGTCTGTGCCTGTATCCCTTGAGAAGCATCTACTAACAGCAGCGCACCCTCACAAGCAGCGATGGATCGTGACACCTCATATGAGAAATCCACGTGACCCGGCGTATCAATCAGATTGAAGACATATTTTTCCCCATCCGTGTGCTTGTAGTACATTTGGATTGCATGACTTTTGATGGTGATGCCACGCTCTCTCTCGATATCCATATCATCCAAAGCCTGATTCTGCATAGCCCGCTCATTAATCGTCTGGGTAAATTCCAGCAACCGATCCGACAACGTACTCTTCCCATGATCAATATGGGCAATCACACAAAAATTTCTCATGTTCTTCATAGACCGCAAATATACTATTTTAGATACTGTGGTAGGCTGGATTATCCCATTTTGTCTACCTTCCATATATTAACTGTATTTGATAGCTTTTGTTAGTCAATTACCCTGCTTTTCCTCATTTTAGAGTGGATTATTTGGGCGTATCCACCTGCGGGCTTCCCTACAAGCTATACAGGCAGGAGGTCGGGCTGTCCAGTACTGCTCTCCGCTCCGGTCCTTCATGCACACATCCAGGCCTCCATCCATTCGGACTAGCCACTTTGGTGGCTATACTTCCCATCCCTTACGCAAAAAAAAAATAGGCTTATTTATAATTATTCTGACTTAGACGATTCGATTTTATAATCAATAATATAAAGGTATCTTTAGAAAAGAAATATATCAGTACGCCATTGACAGTGAGCTGAGGCGGCATTGCATTGTTTGGCGACTCTGTAAAGGGAATCATATTTCTAGTTTTTACAAGCACTTAAACGCATTAATCTATGTCTTACTATAGAACCATTTTTTATACCGTACTGACTGCCCTAGGCTTTCTATGTTTCTTGCATGGCCTTATCCATATTGCTATTTACCTCTTAGATAGTACTGCTCTGTTTGCAGGATTAAGAGCTGTCAATTGGGCAAGCCTATTCATCGGGTCTATCCTTTCTGTCTTCAGCTATCTACAACTGGCAAAACCGAACCCACCGATTTCACAAACTTCATAAACTGATTTTACTTTAATGACCAATCAAATTTTAGACAACATTATAAAAAGTACATGCAACTTCACCGAGGGGACGCTGGGACATTGGAAATTTGAAATCAATGAAGTTGGATTTATGTGCATGACTGATGAAAACTTCAATCGTATGCGCATCATTTCACCTATTATCAAATTAGATGATATAGGTGAACGAGAGTTATTGGAGTGTATGGAAGCTAATTTTCACACCGCCTTAGACGCTAGGTATGCCACTTCTGATGGGGTATTGTGGGCTGCATTTATCCATCCTCTCCTTGAACTTACAGAAGCTCAGGTGATGGATGCAATATCACAAGTACATTCTTGTGTCAAGACATTTGGAAATTCGTACACCAGCGGCAATTTGACTTTTCCTAAAAGCGACGATAATTCATAAATTCAATACATAGAAAGAATCCTAATCATCATGGACCCATACCTAGACCTCACAAAAAGTCAATATCTAGAATTTATGAAATTTGATATTGAAGAAAAATTTCAAATGCTCAACCTGCTGAAGTTTGTTGATAAGGTACCAGGCACAGAACTTACCGGTATCCAGCAGTACAAAGAATATATGAAAGCAGTGATGCCTTTTTTCTTCGAGGCAGAGGCTAAGGTGATTTATGATGGCAAGCCTTACTTTACGCTTATTGGGCCTAGTGAGTACCTAGAGTGGGATAAAGTCCTCATTATAGAATATGCCACCAAAGGTCAGTTTATAAATATGATCAGCAGCCCAGATTATCCTGGAGAGCTGCGCAAAAAGGCCCTAGCAGATTCAAGATTAATACTATGTACCAATAAATAAAGTCAACCCTTTGATAAGGATTGACTTTATATTTTAAGGTATTTATTTTATTCTTTAGAAGAAAAATCTTAGGTTAAAATAAATTTTTAGCCTTTCCTAGTAGATCACCAGCGTTACCAGAAAGTGCGTCTTTGGCACTATCCATGATTCCGCCTAATCCAGCTCCACCAGCAAGACCAGCTAGAGCAGAAAGATCAAATCCAGCATCAGCTGCGTCAGATGAAGCAAATTTTTCTTTTACAGTGTTAAATACATCTGGAGCGATGCCTGATGCTTGAGTCGTAGCTTCTTCAGCAGACATGCCTTGCTCTTGCATGATAGATCCAAGCTTTTCTTGAAATCCTGCTACCATGTTACCACCGTCTCCTTCACCAGAAAACATAGATGTGATATCGCCTAATCCACCACCAGTCAATTTCTCTTGAATCATAGATATAAATGCTCCTGCTCCTTGTTCAGCAACTGCACCTGAAGCGGCTCCAGTCATTTTTCCTACAATTTGCTGCATCACCATATTCTTTAATAAGTCCATCATAATTTTAAAACTCGATTTTATAGTTATTTAATACTTTTAGGACGGCATAATCAAATATATGTCACTTTCTACTATACAGAGCGATCTTATATCTGATTATCCATAGTCCTTTATGCAACATCCCTAACTACAAAACATATTCCAATAGTACGTCTAACAATGAAGGCTACAATCTACCTTTTCATAAGGCTATGATACACAATAAAAAATTAGTATCTAACACTAAAATTTCAAAGCCATATCTACATATTCAAGTGCAGAGTGGCAGTAGTACTTTTATATATTTACAGCATGACAACAGAACAGAATCAAAAAAAGAAACTCAAAGACCAGAGCATTGGAGAATTTTGGGATTCAACTAAGGCGTTTTTTCATGACCTAGTAGATATTAGGGATGGTATGGATAGAGATGGAACGCTGGCCAATATCCATAATAATAGACGGATGAAAGGAGCCAATGTTTGGCTTTTGATGTGCTCCATTATGGTAGCTTCTTTAGGTTTAGACTTAAACTCACCGGCAGTCATCATTGGAGCCATGCTTATCTCTCCCTTAATGTCGCCTATACTAGGAATTGGATTAGGGATTGGTGTCAATGATAAAGAAACGCTTAAAGCTTCCTTGCAGCATTTTGCTATTGCTATCGTAATAGCGCTATTGACTAGTTTTATATACTTCAAATTAACTCCCTTTGGAAGTATTACAGACGAAATAGCTTCTAGAACAAGGCCTACGTTCTTGGATGGATTGGTGGCTATTTTTGGTGGATTAGCCGGAGTTATATCTATTACCCGATTAGATAAGTCCAATGCGATACCAGGTGTAGCTATTGCTACTGCATTGATGCCTCCTCTTTGTGTGGCAGGATTTGGATTAGCCAATAGCGAATGGACCTTTTTTACCAATGCTTTTTACTTATTCTTTTTGAACTCAAGCTTCATAGCGATTACTACCTATATTGTGATTAGGATTTTGAGGTTTCCCTACAAGAAATATATGAATGCAAAGGAACGGAACAGGGGTAGGCTCTTCATACTCTTTTTTTCATTGATTATTCTATTGCCTGCTTCTAAAATATTATATGAGACGGTGCATGAGGTAAGGATTGAGCAAAAGGTAGATGCCTATCTAAAAAATAAAATTAAAGCCAAGGAAACTATATTGTCTGAGTGGACTTTTGCGGAGGGCGTTCGCTTAAGCGGAAAAGATACACTGCAAATCTTGCTTAAAGTCATAGGAGATCCACTCACTGTAGAGTACCTTGCTCAATGTGATTCAGAGCTAGAAAAGGAGCTTAAGCAAAATGTAGAGATCATAACTTATCAGTCAGACCAGATACCATACGATGATATCAAAATGCTGAACAATAAAGTAAGTGGTATGCAAGGGGTGCTGCAAAAACAGCTCGAAGATATGCAAGCTATTCATGAAAAAAAGGCCAATCAGCTGTTGGTGCTAGAATCACAAATCGATAGTTTGAAACAAACAGACATTCTTAATATCTATAAAGAAGTTAAAACCATTTTTCCACTAATTAAGGAAATTGCTATTGCTGAAGACATTATTCGTACAGACTTCATAAGTACTACTAAAGCCCCTATGGCTATGGTAAACTGGAGTGGCATCAAATCGAAAAAAGAAAGAAAAGGAGATAACGATAAGTTACGAGAATTTATCAAAGTTAGAACCAGGCTAGATAACATAGTTATTGTTGAATATTGAAATGAGAGTCCACTCTGGAAAGAAGCGGATTGCAAAAAATGAACTATTTTGGATGAGGTGCATGGGGCCACTTTGAAGAATGACAAACTCCATAAAGTGAATTATTTTGAATATGGTTTTTGCTTTTGGAAATGAAGTGATGCAATAGCACACCAACTAGTTGTCGCACAGGCACGCCAACTAGTTGTCGCACAGGCACGCCAACTAGTTGTCGCACAGGCACGCCAACTAGTTGTCGCACAGGCATCAGCTCATTGAGAAAAGGGGTAATATCGTCAAAAGAGTAAACTTGCGGTTTCTCGACTTTTCGGAGCCGAATCAAATATTATCAAATGAATCGAAGTCAAGTATATAATATCTTATCCAGTATAGAAAAGTATCCAAGTTTTGTGCAAAATTGGGCCAAGAATTTTGCCATCGGTAAGGCAGTGCCATTTGTCCGTACAGCAGGCTTGAGATTTGAAAAAACAGACGATAAAGAATGGGTAGCTACAATAGCCAATCGTCCAAAGGTGAGAAATCATTTGCGTCAACTGCATGCCTGTGCTATGGTACTCTTGGCAGAAACAATCGCTATCTTGATCGTGGCCAAAAGTTTGCCAGCAGATAAACTTCCATTAGTAAAAAATATCAACGCTGACTTCGTTAAGAGGTCAAGCGGTGCACTTAGGGGGAAGGTAAGCTTGACTCAAAAACAAATAGACTATATACAAAATTCTGATAAAGGAGAAATCCCAATAGAGGTAGAAATAACCGATGAAGCAGATATTAACCCTGTTTTGATAACGGTAACCGCAGTTTGGATTCCAAAGCGAAAATAAATAGCATTTGATTTTTAATACTTTATAAAAAGTATTAAAAAATATACAATAAATATTAATGTATTTTTAATTGATTAATTGTTTAAAAAGGTACCCGTTATGTCTTATATTTGTAATATTATATCAATTAAATTTTTACAAGATGAATAACGGGACAGTAAAATTCTTCAACAATGCAAAAGGTTTTGGTTTTATCGTACCAGACGACGGTGGAAAAGATGTGTTTGTACACATTAACGGACTTGCAGGTGGTGAAATTCGTGAAGGCGATAAAGTGAGCTACGAAGTTGAAGAGGGTCGTAAAGGTCCAAATGCTGTGAATGTGCAACAAATCGGATAATACATTTACACCACTTATTTTAAAACTGTCCACTTGATATGAGTGGACTTTTTTTTTGTCCGTACTTGATAGGGATGTTCAGAAGTAATTGAAGAACCCCGGAGAGCTTGCCCTAATTTTCTTTTAGGGATGTTCAGAAGTAAGAGAATAACCCCGGCAGAGCTTGTCCCGTTTTTTTTTCGGGGGGTGATACTACTATAGCCCAGGTTGGCAACCCAGGGTATTAGCATACCAAGAACCAATTTGGCGTGATTTTCTTTTAAAAATCATGACAAATTGAATCAAGGTATAACCCCTTTTTTAAAGCAATAGTATTAAAAACAGCGTAATAATTAAGAGATGTTTTTATATGGAAAGCTATGCCTCAATGAATTACGCTATTTCCGAACATCCTTTGATATTCACAAAATTGCTCGCCTATTAGAAAGCGCAATCTTTTGGCAAGGGAGCCGCATTTTCCAGTCCTTTTGCTTTCGATATACTGATCAATTCACTTTTTAATCCTTCTTTTACAGTACCCGCAAATCCAAATGAACCATAGCCTAATGGGTTCATGTGGGCACGCACGTAGACAAATTGATTTTCGGAAATATTAATCGGGCCACCTGATCTTGTGAAGGGCTGCTCGTCCACATGGCTGTGCGCTAATATTCTGCGATAAAGCAAGTTTCCATCTTCGTCAAAAACTTCCCACCAATCAGCATATTGTTTGCAACCTGTATCCGGACTTTTGATACGTACACTGAATGAATAGTTATTTTCTGTGCCAGATACTTGTACCTCAGTTATGACCGCTTGTTCGTCTTGATTCATGTTGATGTTTCCTTCTTGTTCATCTTCCATGAGTATTTCGTTTTGTGTCATCGCTTCCTCTTCATCAGCAGCTGGCGACTGGCAAGAACAATAAGAGAATGATAAGATGGTGATTAAAAGTATGATATAGTTTTGCATCGATAAATGTTTAGGTATAGACGGATAAAGCTTGGCTAAAAGTGTGGAAATCAGCACATTCATATCTGTTAGAAATTTAAAATTAACTAAAATTCAGAATATTTCGAGAATTCTATTTGGTTTGGTAAATTCGAATTACAATTAATCATGGTTCGGGGATGTATGAAAGTGAAAAATGCGTCCACTACGGAAAATATTCTGGTTGTTAGTGATTTGAAGTTTATAACCGAACCATTAATCAAAACACATTATTATGAATCCAATTGTAAAAAATATTTTAGCGGTAATTGCTGGCTGGCTTGTTGGCAGTATGCTCAATGGCGGATTAGTGCAGCTAGGTTACTCGGTGTATCCATTGGAAGGAGTTGATGTTTCCGATTTGGAGGCCCTAGGTGAAGCACTTTCTACGGCAGGAGCGGAACACTTCATTTTTCCTTATCTCGCGCATGCTCTAGGTACCTTAGTAGGTGCGCTTATAGCGTACCTTATAGCGAGTGACAAGCATAAAATGACAATGGCCTGGGTGGTAGGTGGCATATTTCTCATAGGTGGTATAGCGGTGAATATCATCATACCAGCACCTACTTGGTTTAAAGCTTTGGATGTCCTTACTGCTTATATTCCGATGGCGTGGTTGGGTGGTAAAATAGCCAGCAGCCTTAGCAATAAGAATAGGGATTGAGTTAGTGATAAAGCCCAATCATCAGGCTTCATTTTTTGCGTTGCATAATATGGTTCGCGTAGTCCCACAGGGATGAAGCTTGACAAGCAGCGCGCGTAGAGATGAGGGATCGTTAGGGTGGCCTGATAAGGTCAGTCCCTCATGAAGCGTAGCGGAATATAGGGACAGGAGCGAAGCGTATCCCGATAGAGCCCGTCCACGCACAAAGTGCCGTGGCAGCCCCTTGTCATAAATATCAACCTGCCCAAAAGACTATAGCACCTTGGCTGTGTTTTGATTCTTTTTATCACTAAGTACCACCTTGATGTCTTGCAATAGAGTGGTAGCCAGCTCAATGCCCTTGTAGTCCACGCTAATGGGGAAGGACTTATGCATCCGGTTGACCAAGACCGCAATCTCAACCTTCTTGAGCATTGTATTCAACAAGGGTTGAAAAGCGTAGAACAGCGTGCGGCCCGTATTAGCTACATCGTCCACGATAATTAATACTTTATTCTCGAGTTGTTTGGCGGGTATCTCCAGCAAGATTTCGTTTTTCAAAGGTGCCGCTGGACTAATGATAATACGGGTAAGCGTAAATTTGATGCTAGAAATTGATAACAGTTCGTTTATTAGCATTTGTGCGAAATGCATACCATTGTTATTGATTCCCGCTAAGCAAATCTCCTTCTCTTCGATATTCTGCTCAAGGATTTCTATGGCTAAGCGCTTTACAATCTGTTCTATTTGTTGGTGCTGGAGTATTTGCATAGTGTAAAATTATTAAATCTATTGCATAATATACCGTACAATAGCCCCAATAATTTAACTATATCAATTATATTGCCTTCACGTATACTATCTGTATAGAGATAAAAGGAAAAGAATGATTCAGTCAATTGTGTTTTTAATCGTCTTGGGGATCGCAAGCATCATAGCGGGCAAAAAGTTTATGGCGATTCGTAGAAATATATTGCTAGGCAAGGATGAACCAGATGTAGAAGATGCTGGACAGCGATGGAAGAATGTTTTTTTGATCGCCTTCGGTCAGAAAAAGATGTTCAAGAGATGGATTCCTGCTTTGCTGCATGGCTTTGTCTACGTCGCTTTTTTATTTACCCAGATAGAGTTGATAGAAATCATCATTGATGGGGTATTCAATCAACATAGATTCTTCCGACCATTCCTAGGCGGCTTCTACACTTTTTTGATTTCATTGATAGAGATACTTTCTCTCTTGGCTTTTATAGCTACACTTGCTTTTTTGGCAAGAAGAAATTTACTCAAGATTCCTCGATTTCAGAAGAGCGAAATGAATGGCTGGCCAAAGCTTGATGGAAACATTATCCTTTATTTAGAAATAGTCTTGGTCATCTGTGTTTTTATGATGAATGGTGCGGACGAAGTTTTATATAATAATGGCTTGACTCACGCGAACGGTGTGGGCTCAGGAGAGACAGGATCGTTTAACTTCGCCATTACCAGTAGCCTAGGACCTATGCTGTTTGGCGGTATGTCTGAGGGAGCATTGGTGATCGTAGAAAGAGTAGGTTGGTGGGGACACATATTAGTAGTACTTGCTTTTTTGAATTATCTACCGATATCAAAACACCTGCACATCATGTTGGCTTTCCCCAATGTATACTATGCAAAGTTGGCCTCTAGAGGGCAGATGCAAAACATGCCTGCTATCATGAATGAAGTGAAAAGTATGATGGATCCAGATGCAGCATTTGCAGATGATGGCGGCGATGACGAAGAGCTACCTGACTTCGGCAGCAAGGATGTTTTTGACTTAGGCTGGAAAGATATCCTAGGAGCGTATAGTTGCACAGAGTGTGGTCGTTGTACCTCTGTCTGTCCGGCGAATCTGACTGGCAAAAAATTGTCTCCTAGAAAAATCATGATGGATATCAGAGATCGAGCAGAGGAGGTAGGGCAGCACTTGGATGCAGGAAAGGTAGATTTTATCGCGCAAGATAAACGCGATGCGCAAAAGACCTTGACGGCGGAAAACTACGATGATGGCAAATCGCTTTTTGATTATATCAGCAAAGAAGAATTGCATGCATGCACCACTTGCAACGCTTGTGTAGAAGCCTGTCCGATCATGATCAATCCGCTCGAGCCTATCCTGAAGCTGCGCCGATATGAAATATTGACGGAGTCAGCTGGCCCTACAGAGTGGTTGCCGATGTTTACGAGTATTGAAAATAGCGGAGCCGTCTGGGCGGTCCCTGATGCGAGGGATAAGTGGACCCAATTGATTGATAACAATAAGGAATCATGAAAAAATTAATACTTATACTTTGCGCTATTGGCTGCTTGATTAGGCTACATGCGCAGCATACGTTTTCTATTGTTGCCATTGATTCCTTGACAGGTGAAATAGGTACTGCAGGGGCAACCTGCTTGACCTCCGCAGACTGTGGGGGCTGCGGTGGGGCCATCATCATCACCGATATAGTGGCTGGAAAAGGGGCTATGAATGCCCAAGCACAGATATGCATTCCTAATTCTAATTTGAGAAGTGGGATTGATCTAATACAAAATAACAGGGGGGCTGATGAAGTACTTGGCGCCTTGTTAGACAATGATAATTGCACCTCTGGAGGGGTGAGTGCTAGACAGTATGGTATCGCTACCATAGGATCCAGTGGAGAAATCGACATTGCCGCCTATACGGGCTCTGCTGCATTGGATTATGCCAATCATATCACTGGTCCAAACTATGCCATACAAGGAAATATCCTGATCGGCCCAGAAGTACTAAGTGGTATGGAAGCAGGGTTTCTCAATACGAATGGAACGCTTGCGGATAAGTTGATGGGCGCTATGCAAGGGGCAAATATCCCAGGCGCAGATCAAAGATGCCTAGTAGATGGTATCTCGTCTCGGTCTTCATTTTTGCGGGTCATGCCTGCCGATGGAGGCGCCGGTAGATTGGATATCGTCATACCGAGTACGATCAATAATGTAGATCCTATCGACTCTTTACAAACCATCTTTACGCAGCGCGTAGGTACCAATAATGTCACTAGGATTGCTGCCGACTCGGCCTTGAAAGTAACACCCAATCCTGCCAATGTGTACATCGATTTTGAACACCTGCAATCTGATTTTGAGAACGGGACGGTATACTTTTATGACAGCACTGGAGCCTTATTGCAGCACATTAGATTAACGCAAAATCGTATCGATATAAAATTATTTCCGACGGGGCTTATTTATTACAACGCTTTTAATGCCGATGTAAGCAAAACCACCTCTGGTAAATTCATCATTCAACGATAAAAAAAATATAGCATGTCAAAACCTTTGACGATAAAAACAATGGAACAGTTAGCAGCAGAAGGCAAGGCGCCGGAAGTGCTTTTTTGGGTGGGATGCGCCGGAAGTTTTGACGCACGTGCTCAAAAAATAACGATTGCTTTTTCTAAAATCCTCAATGAAGCAGAAGTAGATTTTGCTATTCTAGGAACGGAGGAGAGCTGTACAGGTGATCCAGCGCGTAGAGCAGGAAATGAGTTTGTATTCCAAATGACTGCTTTGCAAAACATCGAGATAATGAACATGTACAAGGTCAAAAAAATTGTAACCGCTTGTCCGCATTGTTTCAATACTATCAAGAATGAATATCCTGATTTAGGCGGCAACTATGATGTGGTACATCACACCCAATTTATCCAAGAGCTTATCAATGATGGCAAGATCAAAATGAAAGAAGGAGGGGAGTTTAAAGGAAAGAAAATTACTTATCACGATTCATGCTACTTGGGCAGAGTCAACGGCATATATGAGGCACCCCGAAAGGTGCTAGAAAATCTAGATAGTCAGTTGGTAGAATTAAAGCGATCTAGATCAAACGGTCTTTGCTGTGGAGCAGGTGGAGCGCAGATGTTTAAAGAAGACGAGCCTGGTGACAAGCGTATCAATACAGAACGAGTAGACGAAGTCATTGCTTCTGGTGCATCGGTGGTAGCTGCCAATTGCCCTTTTTGTATCACTATGCTGCAAGATGGCATCAAAGCAGCGGATAAGCAAGACGAGATTATGGTATATGATTTGGCTGAATTAATCGTGAATAACAATGGATTATAAAATAGTAGATACACTGTTTGATTTTAGTTTTTCGAAGGGATTAAGTCCTAATAGTCGGGTGTGGATTTATCATGCAGACCGAGTCTTGAGTAATACGGAAACGGAACAGTTGGATGCAGAAGTGTTAGCTTTTTGCCAGGAGTGGGCCAGTCATGGCTCTATGCTAAGAGCGACAGGTAAGGTTTTGCTAAATCGCATTTTAGTCTTAATGGTAGATGAGTCTATGGCAGGTGCTAGCGGCTGTTCTATCGACTCTTCGGTAGCTTTTGTAAATGAAATGGCGTTAAAATATAAAATGGACTTGTTTGATAGAATGCTTATCACCTACTTTGATGGAGATACACCTCACACGACCAAGCTCCACGATCTTGCTGGAGCATTGGCCGGCAAAAAGCATGACGAAGTATTGGTGTTTGATAATCTTGTCAAAAATAAAAAAGACTTAATAGAATCTGGATTAGTTCCAATTTCTCAATCCTGGGTCGCTAGATTTATGTAGTATGTTTGGTAAGGTGAAATCTTGGTTAGGGATAGAAGGAGTGAAGCTGGAGTTGTCTTTACCTGAAGAGCTCAGGTACAAAGACGGCCTAGTCACGGGTAAAATTTTTATGTCCTCCATGAATGAACATACGGTCCAAAGCATTCATATCAAGCTTATAGAAAAATATAGTCGCGGAAAAAAAGACGAAAAACTTACGGATGAGTTTGAGCTGGGTAACATCGAGTTGGTTCAAGATATCGACATCCCGGCCAACAAGAAAATACAATTGAGTTTCCAGCTGCCCTTTACTCCTCGCAAGTCCGACATGGACGAGTTGGAGGATTCAAACATTTTGATGGGTGGTATTGTCAAAGCAGCCAAATGGTTGGAAGGTGTCAGTTCTGTCTATAGAGTAGAGGCTACGGCCAAGGTAGAGGGCGTAGCGCTAGACCCATTCGACAAAAAACTTATCGTCCTCTTGTAGTAGATGTCAGTTTTTATGATGGCTATTTGGGCGTACCCTTTGTGCGCCTAAACTTCCCCGCCAATCCAGCACAAAGGTCAGGCTGTCCATCACTCCGCGTTCGCTACGGTCTTACAGACTACCGCCCCAAAAGGCGGTATGATTCCCATCCTTTACGCGAAAATGAGCACTGAAATTTATTTCTTCTCCTCAAATTCTTTAATAATTTCCTCGTCTGATTTGTTGATATTACTTAACAAGAATTCGGTGTCATCCGCAAAATCATTTTTTGGATACTTCTTTAGAAATTCTTCGTATACCGTTTTAGCTGCAGCTTTATTTTTCATGCCATCATCTAATGTGAAACCCTTCATGAATAGTGCTTGAGGAGCCTCCTTAGAATTTGGAAACTTAGTCAGAATCCAATCATAGAACTGGATCGCTCTTGGGAATACTTTTATAGAATTTACCACTTCAGCTGCCAACTTCAAGTAAGTAGGGGACTGATCGTTCGTGGGATTAGCCATTACAAATAGTTCTACGATATTTACAAATTCATTTACCTTGAGAAGATCTAACCTTCCAGTAGACGCATCTGTCAGATTATTTCTAATTTCCTCTATTTTTTCATTTATAGGTTTCTCACCTGCGGGAATATTTTTAACATGTTCGGCTAAACCTGGAAAAGAGCCACTACCGATTTGCATAGATTGTACATAATTGATATAGTCCGACTTCTTATCTTCCATGCTAGATAATGTCTCAAGAAATAATTCTACGTTTTCGGAATGAGACTTACTTGAACTGTGAAAAATAATTCCCGTTTTAAGGATGTCTAATGCTTTTTTAGGATTGTTATTTTTTATATACTCTTTAGCAATCCTATTGACATAGGACCCATTTTTATTATGGTTGTTAGGATTGGCCTTCAGTTCTGCCATCATATTTCTATATTCAGGGGGCAGTTTAGAGTTTATAGATTTAGGGTCAACCATGGTAGGTTCCTCTTCGCTAGTGGCAGTGTCAGGTCCACATGATATGATGGAGAGCAATGAACTGACTACAATAAGAGTATAGAAAAATGCTTTCATTATATTACTTTTAAATTTTATATTAAAGGGTTGTGCAAAATTAAGCTTAATTAGGCGCTATATCAAAATAATAAATCACTTTACGAATGTTAAGTATCAGAAATATACTCGCTTTTTGCATTTTAGTCTTTCTATTGTCTTCTTGCAAAGAAAAAGTCAAAGCAGTATGGATCTCCGAAATTCCTGAAGGGGATAATGCTGAGCTAACTGCAGAATTAGCCGAATTGACTAATCCTTGCTATAAATCGGAGAATTATATCCCAGATCTTGAACATCTCGACCATACTTCACTCAAAAGGATCAAATGTAATTTTCATGTGATAAGAAATAGCAAAGGAGAACGAAATTTTTCAGAAAAGGAAGGCGTCAAGTTTATCAAAGATATGGTATTATCAGCCAATGGAAGTTATTTTAGAAATGATAAAATGAAGTTGCCAGTGGGCAATGATACCCCAGTAATCACTGGAAGGTTTGGAATGGATATATGGCCTACTGATTATATCCCTAACGACGACGGGATCTATTTTCATGACGATGATGAGTTTTATTATGTAATCAACCGAGGGCCAGAGAAAAACATTTTTAAAAGAGATGTTTTTGAAAAGTATGGAATTCAGAAGGATTCAGTAGTAAACATCTTTATCCAAGATTTACATATAGATAGCCTAAATTCTACTTCCTATAAACCGAGCTCTAATGGTGTGGCATTTGCTACTTGGATAAAAGCAGGCTTATGGTACTATTCTGCTAATAAGACTTCGTATGATAAAAATGGTAAGGCTGTCCAACCATTATATTACCGGCCAGCAAAACAACTATGCCATGAGATGGGGCATGTATTTGGTTTGGCTCATGCTTGGGGGAGGGACAATTGTGAAGACACGCCCACCCACAGCAATTGTTGGTCAGATAAAGGATTTGGCCCGTGCAAAGTAGCCTCTAATAACATCATGGATTATAACGCAAATATGTCGGCCTTGACTCCTTGTCAGGTCGGACGTGTTCATATGACTGCACTGACGAGATCGAATAAGAGAAATTTACTCATAAAAGACTGGTGCAAACTCAATGATTTTAAAAGCATAAACATCAAAAAAGACTTCATCTGGAACAGTTGTAAAACCCTACAAGGTAACCTTACTATTCATGATGGGGCAAGATTAGTGATGCGCTGCGAAACTTCCTTGGCCAATGGTGCTACGATAACGGTACATCCTGGAGGCGAATTGGTCTTACAAGGTGCGCGCTTGTACAATGATTGTGAAGGCCAATGGGAAGGTATTAAGGTGCTCCACAAAGGCAAGCAAAAAGGAAAAGTTACTTATCTAGGGAATGCCAATATCATTGAAGATTGCAAACATGAAATAAATATTCCACCTGCAAACAAAATCAAATCTTAAGTAAACATCCTTTACAGAATAATGTTTTATGCAAATGGAAAATGAAAAAGAGGTAACAGTTTTTTGGTTTAGAAGAGACTTGCGATTAGAAGATAATGCGGGTCTTTATCGCGCGCTAAAATCCGCATCGCCTGTATTGCCCATTTTTATCTTTGATAAGCTTATTTTAGATAAGTTGCAGGATAAGCAAGATCCTAGGGTTTCATTCATCCATGATGCTTTATTAAATATAAATACCCAACTTAAAGACTTTGATTCCAGTCTGCTGGTGAAATACGGAGAGCCAATTGAGGTATGGAAAGAGCTGTTATTAGAACATAAGATTAGTGCGGTTTTTACCAATAGAGATTATGAAGTATATGCCAAGGAGAGAGACAAGAAAGTCGCAGATTTATTAGGGTCAAAAGATATTGTATTTAAAGATTTCAAAGACCATGTCATTTTTGATAGAGATGAAGTCCTAAAAAAAGACGGAACACCCTATACTGTTTTTACTCCATACTCCAAGGTCTGGAAGGCTAAGCTAGTCTCCAAGCTTGATGAAAAACTAAAAGACTCTTACTTCCTAAAATCTTATCCTACCTTAAAGTATGCCTCGAATTTTGTAAAACGTAAGCAAAGTAAATTACCCACTTTACAATCTATGGGGTTTGAAGGCAGTGATGTAGAGATTCCTAACGCTACCGTCACCCAAGGGCTTATAAAAGACTATGCCAACAAGCGAAACCTGCCTGCAGTGAATGGGACATCAAGATTGGGTATACATTTTAGATTTGGCACCATAAGCATCAGAGAAAAGGCTAGAAAAGCCTCTAATCTTAGTGATGTTTTTCTAATTGAGCTGATCTGGAGGGATTTTTATTCGAATATTTTAAATCACTTTCCACACGTAGAGCAGAACCCATTTAGAGAAAAGTACGCCACAATTGAATGGATTAACAATGAAGAGCATTTTGAAGCTTGGAAAGCAGGAAAGACAGGTTATCCTATTGTAGATGCTGGTATGCGGGAGATTATGCATACAGGGCATATGCATAACAGGGTAAGAATGATCGTTGCCTCTTTTTTGACTAAGCATTTATTAATAGATTGGTCATGGGGAGAATCGTACTTTGCAGAGAAATTGTTGGACTTTGATTTGGCGAGTAATAGTGGTGGCTGGCAGTGGGCGGCAGGTTGTGGAACAGATGCCGCGCCATACTTTAGAATTTTTAATCCCTATACACAGCAACAAAAGTTTGATAAAGACTTCAAATACATCAAAAAATGGGTTCCAGAATATGGCACAGATAAGTATCCTGATGCAATAGTGGATCACAAAAAGGCAAGGGAAAGATGTCTAGCTGTTTATAAGAAAGCTTTGGATAAGGCTTAATCAGAGATAAGATTTACCTAAAAAAAGCCATGGTGTTAAAGTTTTAAAATCCTAGACTAGGATTGTAGATTTAGCGTTTCAGTTACTTCACCACTAATGGCTTAACAATCTTGCGAAAAAACATTATTCATTTAGCTCTTGTATTAGGTTCCGTCATCTTAGGTAACCACCACCTACAAGCACAAAACAATTCATTCTCCCTGTATAGTGGAATTTCTAGTTCGGCGGTTCCAATCTACTCTACAAATCAGGAATCAATATTGTTGAATGCACATCCAGTTTCCAATTTGGTATTTAGAGGTAGCTATAATCAGTACTTATCAAAGATTACTTTGTTAAAACTAGAATTGGCTTTTCATCGAATAGGGGGCAATAGTGTAAATAAGATTCTCGGTCAATCTGGATTTTTTGTACACAACGTTTCATTGAATTATGTTACGCTTGGTACCTTACCATATATGGAATTTCATTTAGGTAGATTTACTATTTCTGGCAGCCTAGGTCCTTCTGTCTCTTACCTTTTAAAATCTAAACTTGAGAATTTTAGATATGTAGAAAATGTCTTTGTCGGCAGCGAACTAGAATCCTCAAATCTCAAAAAAGTAGATTTTGGAGTAAATGCTGTTGTCCAATTTTCAAGATCAATCGCAAATAATTTTGACATCATTCTTTCAGTCAGAAAGTATCATGGGGTATTGGATGTGAGTAGGGTGGACCTTGGTCAAAAAATATATGTTGAATACGGAGAAATAAATTTGGGCTTGAGTGTCCCTATAAAATAGGCATAAAAAAAACTCCTGTCACACGGACAGGAGTTTTTTCCCTATTTATATTTTTGTTGGCTTTAATTATGAAAAATTTATAACCAACAATTTTTTAGAAACTATAGCAAGAGCCAGCTTTTTTCTTACCAAACCATTTTCGCTTCTTATTATTTTTTTTCTGCTTTTTAATCTTGCTTTTACTATAGTACTTCTTCTGAGCAGCCTTTTTGACTTCATATCCACTTTTAGTAGGGTAGTATCCTTTAGCTCTTTTTGGAGCACTATTCACCTTGTTTTCTGCAATAGCAGTACGATTCGACTTTTTAAGCTTATCCGCATTGGAAACGATTTCTTTTTCCTCTTCTACTTTTTCAGCTTCTAATTCTTCAAAAAATACTTCAACATCATCAATGCTGGCTGTTGATTCTTCAAAGGCAGGCGCTTCGGGTATTGGAGTAGCTTCAGGCGCTGGACTGGCCTCCGGTATGGATAGCTGTTCTGGCTTAGTAGTAATCATGATTTGATCATTCATACTCATTTGAGAAAGATCAAAATGCTGATCAAGCAGTTCAGTGTCTATTGCTTGATCGTCTTTGATAACGACAATAGTAGAAGAGTTGTCTCTATCTCTAAATTTATCTTTGACTTGACTATTTCCAACAGTGTTTATGGAAAAAGTTAATACCATTAATATCATCAAGTTTTTCATAATATTACATTTTAGTTCATGTATCCTGCTTCGCGACTTTTATGCTCTTCAGTTTTCTATAAGACTCCATTCGGAACTATTTTAGCTTAAAATAAACGTTAATATTTTAGTTAATAAATTTGAAAAATATATTTAAGGCGCTGAATATCAGCTTTTTATTTGGTGGGTTTGGGTTAGTTTCTTGTCTTCTTCAGGTAAACACTTGACGGATAGCTTAAGTTCGTCTGGGCAATTTTTTACCCTTTTTAGCTTATAAAATGACAACCAACACGTTTAAAATTGAGCTATCAACTTTATAACTGTCAGAAAATCAACCAGTTAGTTGGTTGTTGAGTATAGTTTGTTGGAAATTGCTGAATCGTTCACTATACATATGCAAAAAAAAGACCGAATATTCAGTATTGAATATTCGGCCTTTAGAAAATTTAATTTTAACTAGCTTATTTCTCCGACTTGAAGATGATCTGCGGTACAGATCTTACATCAATATACTTAGTAAATAAAGTATATGATCCTGGAGATAAAGTACTCACATCTATTCTCATTCTTTCCGTATTTGGAGGAATAACAATCTCATTAATAATCATTCCTTTCATATCAGAAATTACAATAACACCTTGTTCATCTGTAAGTCTAAGACTTTCAAAGTTTACATAATCAACTGTTGGATTAGGATAGAGTAAAAACTTCTCTGATCTATCTATTAAGGTGACCATCAAGGTCTCACTCTTTTCTGTTTGTCCGTTGTTATTAATATGCTTGATGCGGTAGTAGTTTCTACCAGGCCTTACAGATTCATCCAAGTAATTATAGTTCTTATTTTCAAAGGCATCATTTCCATCCATTGTATAAATGATGTCAAACTCTTCTCCCTCTATTGAATGTTCTATTACAAAATGGAAATCATTCATCTCTTCTTTGGTATCCCAATTTAGATCTACATCCATCGATTCTTCCATAGGGGTAATACTGAATTCTATAAATCTATCTGAGACAGGTTGAATCAAACAGTTGCCTACAGTAAGCGTTTTTGAAATTACAAATGTGCACCCTGCAGGATTTGTAGTAGTCAATTCTATTGTTTTTGCACCCGGTGTATTCCAAGAAACATTAGTTAAAAATTGACCAGTTGCAGTAGCAGGATTTGCCCCCTCTCCTAAGTCCCAAGAATAGGTAGCTCCATTTCCTGCGTCTGTAGCGTGGAAATTATCTGTTTCTCCTAAGCAAATATATGCAGGCAGACTAACAAAACTTACGACAGGCGATGCTGCTAGCTCTAACTTGATAATATTTGTCTCAAAGTAATTGTCACAACCTGCTCTTCTCGCGCATCTTGCAATAAATGTAGTTTGACTTATTGGATCTGGTTGGTATTCAGCTCCTGTAGCACCAGCTATAACATTCCATGTATTCATGTTGAATGGTCCACCAATCGTAGTACTCATCCAAATATACTCTATAGCTCCTGTACCTCCTGAAGCCATGGTAGTACTCGTTATCAAATCAGGAATAGCGCCCGTCCCACATATTACTTGATCACAGCATATTTCTCCTGCATCAGTTATGTTATCACATCCTGTTGGAGTGAGTATTATACCAGCATCATAGCTTAAATCATCATCTTGACCAGCTACTACAGTAAATGGTTCAGTTTTTCCATTTAGAGGATTGGCATCACTGTCAAGCAGGTCGTCGCCTCCAGTGTCTAAGCTAGTATATTCTGTACCTGGTAGATTTAGACAGAACATGATGATGTAGTCTCCTGGAGCTACATCTTCAAATAAGTAAAATCCTGTTGGACTAGTAAGTTCCGTAGCGACAGTAAGATCATCCGCTGTATAAAAAATACCGTCAGGACCAGCTGTCATTAGTTTTACTTCTATTCCTTCAATACCTAGTTCACCTGAATCTTGAATACCATTATTATTGATATCGAACCACACAAAATCCCCAACATTTACGGAATCATCAACAGGATTACAAATTGGATCATCATTGTCTCTAACAATCACAGTGGCTATCTCTGTATCATTACACCCAGCTGCATTCACTGCCTGCAATGCAATCGTGTAAGTACCAGGTATCATCATGGTATAGGTAGGATTAGCAATTGAAGTGTTGCTAAATGAACCTCCATTGGCAGACCACGTATAGCTAGTATTTGCACTATTTGAAGTGCTAGTAAATGAAACAGTCTCACCTGGACAAATAGTAGTGTTCAATGGTCCTATGGTGATGTCCAATGGATCAGATGGGTCAATAGTTACCATTTCAGTTGCTACACATCCAGCTTGACTTATCACTTCCACTGTATAAGTTCCTGGAGCAAGATTGTTGATTGTATTACCACTTATATTTATACCTTGACCTATCCAAGTGATTGTAGATGCCGTAAAGCCGAAAGAGACACTCGCGCTGCCATTATTCAATCCACAGGTAGTATTCGTGCTACTTACAGAAATATTGATTGGCGCTGGCTCAGTAACTATTACGCACTCTTCATCTTCACATCCAAATACATCAGTCACAGTTACACAATAGGTACCTGCTGCTAAGTTGCTGATACTTACTGAAGTCTCTCCAGTATTCCATAAATAAGTAAAAGGAGCTGTTCCACCATCTGTTGTCGCAGTTGCAGTGCCATCATTGGCTCCATTACATGTGATATCGTTGCTTGTAATTGTTGTGTTGAAATCAACTCCACCAGCTACAGTATAACATTCTTCAAAAATGCACCCATTCGCATCACATACTACTACACAGTATTCACCTGCTGGAATATCATTTAAATTTCTTGTAGTAGCTCCGTTACTCCATGAATATTTATAAGGAGCAGTACCACCTGAGACAGTAAGTTCTATTTTTCCATTTGATACCATACCACAGGAAGCAGAAGCGATGAATGCGTTTACATTTATAGCATCTGGAGCAGTTAATGTAATACAACTTTGCGCTTCACAGCCGTCGGTTGAAGTAATAGTAACACAATAATCACCAGCAGGTAAATCCCCAATAGCGGGTGTTGTAGCTCCAGTATTCCACGAGTATATTAAGCTACCGCTTCCAGTAAAGGTAGTAGAAGGGGTAATAATACCATTATCCATTCCTTCACAAGAAGGGTTGGTTGGATTTAAGTTAACTACTAATTCTCCTTCACTTACTAAAGTAAATGAGGCTTCAGACGTACAACCATCAGTTGTAGTGACAGTCACAGCATATTCACCTTCTACAAGGTCAATGAGATTTGGCGTATTTGCCCCATTTGACCAACTATAGGTAACATTTAAATTTGGATTAAGTGTTGTAGTGATATTACCATTATCGCTTTCACAAGTAGGATGAACCACAGTACCTGCAACTATGGCTATCGGAGATGGCATTAGAGTTACACACTGCATGTTTTGACATTCATTCGCATCTGTAGTCATGACACAATACTCACCAGGTGCTAGGTTAGATATAGTTGCTGTAGTCTGCCCCGTATTCCAAAGATAAGTAAATGGAGCTAAGCCACCAGAAGCCTGAGCTGTTAAGCTTCCAGGTTCATTACAAAGAGGCTCCGTTATTTGCAAATCTACACTTAGAGTTGAGCTACTTTGCACCATGAAGCATTCAGAATCTATGCATCCATTAGCACTGGTTACTGTTACGCAGTATTGGCCTGCTGGTAAATTTGAGATTGTTTGACTTGTAGCACCAGTATTCCACGCAAACGTATTGGTCATAGAGCCAGTAGGAAAGCTCAAACTAATTGATCCATTATTTTCACCACATTCTGTATTGTTTACAGTACCAGATAGGTTTACAGGATCAAATACAGTAATAGATATATTTGAACTTGCAGTACATCCTTCTGTATTAGTAGTAACGACTGTAATGGTGTAAGTGCCAGGCATCATCATTGTGAAGTCTGTGCTTTGAGCATTTGGACTAGCGAGTTGACCACCAGTAGTGGTCCAAGTGTAGCTTACCGCATCAGTACTATTAGCAGATAAGTTA
>CAKZVJ010000010.1 GCA_937923345.1 uncultured Saprospiraceae bacterium | reverse complement strand
GTAGGATTTGTACACCGGCTTGATGCGATCCGTATAATCAAATGGCACCTCGTCCGTGTGTGTACCGTCTATATCATAATGAGTGGCTGCGCTGATGCTGTCAAAATGGTTGAGAATATCAATCTTCGTCAATACCAACTGCGTCACGCCATTGAGCATGATGGTGTATTTGAGCTGCGGCAAGTCTATCCAGCCACATCTCCGAGGACGACCCGTAGTCGCACCAAATTCCATACCCTCCTTGCGTAACTTTTCGCCCATTTCATCCTCTAACTCGGTAGGAAAGGGGCCGCCACCTACACGCGTACAATACGCTTTGGTGATGCCTATCACCTCACCGATTCTGTGCGGTGCCACACCAAGACCCGTACACACACCGGCAGTAATCGTGTTACTAGATGTCACATAGGGATAGGTGCCGTACTCCACATCTAGCATAGATCCTTGCGCGCCTTCCGCCAGGACTTTGTGTCCCGCCTTGAGTTGCTCATTGATGAAGTATTCGCAGTTGACTTGCTTCAGTGTTTTTAGCAGCTGGATCGCTTCCATCCACTTCGCCTCCTCAGCGGCAATGTCAAAATCAATATTTGGATACATCTTGACAATCCCAAGATGCTTATCTTTTAGTCTATTGTATCTAGTCTCAAAATCAGGACTAAAAATGTCACCCACTCTCAAACCATTTCTACCCGTCTTATCCATATAGGTAGGGCCAATTCCCTTGAGGGTAGAGCCTATCTTTTCCTTTCCTTTTGAAGCCTCCGAAGCAGCATCCAGCATACGATGTGTAGGTAATATCAAGTGCGCTTTTTGAGAAACAAACAGGCGCTCCAAGTAGGGGACATTAGCTTCGTCTAGCTTTGCCAATTCTTTTTGCAGCGTGATCGGATCGATCACCACTCCATTGCCAATCACATTGAGAATGTCGGTACGGAATATTCCAGAAGGTACAGTGTGCAGTACATATTTGACGCCGTCGATCTTGAGGGTGTGTCCGGCGTTTGGACCGCCTTGGAATCTAGCTACTACTTTGTAGTCTTTGGCTAGATAATCAACGATTTTTCCTTTTCCCTCATCTCCCCATTGCAATCCTAGAATTACGTCTACTTTCATGGTGTGTGTTTGTTTTGAACCAAAATAAAAAACGACCAAATTCTTCTTCAGAATTTCATCGCCCTACTATCGGATATATATTTTTAATTATTTCTGCGTTTTCGGACAAGCCCCATCGCACTGTCCATACAAATTTAGGGAATGGTGCGTCACTTTGAATTTCAAGATTTCGCCCATCATATTTTTTATCTGTTGTATCCTCGGGTCACAAAACTCAAGCACCTTGCCACAATCTACGCAGATCAGATGATCATGCTGCTTGAAGCCGTAAGACTTCTCAAACTGAGCTAAGTTTTTTCCAAATTGATGTTTCTTGACCAGGTCGCAGTTGACGAGTAGTTCCAGTGTATTATATACAGTGGCGCGACTTACCCTGTAATTCTGGTTTTTCATGTGAATATATAGAGCTTCCGCATCAAAATGGTCATTTCTGCGGTAGATTTCCTCTAGTATAGCGTAGCGTTCCGGCGTCTTTCGGAGGTTGTTATGCTCTAAATGCACCGAAAAGATGTTTTTAACTTCTTTTATTATGTTTTCTTGACCTGTGGAGGAAGCCATGTACTCGTTTTTTGCAAAATTAGCGATAATCAGACTTATATAGGCAAATTCATTGCACTATTTTAAAGATAAGCATTTATATGATAAAGTGCAGGCAGCTGCTAACTTTCCAATCGACTCACATGACTCACCTGCGGCATTTCCAGTAGGGCTTTCTTTACCTGATTGAGGTGATTTTTGTTGATGACGACGATCTGTAGATCTGCGGTAAAAGTCCCTTGGTCCCCACTTATGTTAAGACTGCGGATGTCGATCTTGAGCTCCGAGGCCAGTTTGTCAGTGATGGCCTGGATCACTCCGACACCACTATCGATACCAGTGATGCGTAGCGTGGTCGCAAAGTCGCTGATGTTATCATCGTTCCATCCAGCACTGATGACTCTAAATCCAAAATTGGCCAATATCTGCGTCGCGTTTGGACAGTTGAGTCGGTGTATCTTGAGTCCCTGATTGGTCACCGGATAGGCAAATATCTGATCTCCAGGCAGGGGATTGCAGCAGGTAGCAAAGGTGTACTCAAAGGTGTCTGCAGGTTGCCCGTCAATAACCAGATTGGTCTTCCCCCTTTTTTCTACGGTCTTATGAATCAGTTCAGCGGTAGCCACCTCACGTTGCTCCAGCTCCTGCTCTTTGGCTTTCATCTCTGCCAGCTCCTCCTCATCTATTTTCTTGACCAGCTTACCATTGACGACATCAAAGGTCTTGCTGAGGTCTTGTAGTTTTATATTCTCCAAAAATATTTCGTAGTACAGGTCTGGTCTACTTTGCAAACCATAGTGCTTGATCAGCACTTCTATACTCTCCTCAAAATCTACCTTCAGATTTTTGAATTTGCGGACTAGGGCTTCTTTTGCCAACTCGCCCTTTTTCTTCTTCTCCTCCTTCATAGAAGAGCGGATCTTGGACCTCGCTTTTCCAGTGATCACATACTTGAGCCAGGCCTCGCTTGGTTTTTGATTTCGGCGGGTCACGACATCTACCTTGTCCCCATTTTGGAGGACATAGCCCATGGGCTCGAGCTTGCCATTGACCTTGATAGAGGTACAGTGGTAGCCCACATCCGTATGGATGTTGAACGCAAAATCCAGCGCCGTAGCGCCCTTTGGCATCACCTTCATATCTCCCATGGGAGTATATACATAGACCTCCTCGTTAAACAGGTTGGTCTTGAAGTCATTGATAAATTCGATGGCATTCGAGTTCGAATTTTCCAAGATGTCTCGCACATTATCCAGCCAATCCCCAAAGTGGTCCGTCGTCAATTTTTGCCCCTTATATTTCCAGTGGGCTGCGAATCCACGCTCTGCTATCTCATCCATTCTAGAAGTCCGAATCTGTATTTCTACAAATCGACCACCTGGTCCCACTACTGTAGTGTGCAGTGATTCATACCCGTTCGCCTTTGGTGTCGTTACCCAATCCTTGAGTCGCTCTGCGATAGGCTTATACACATCGGTGATGATGCTGTAGACCTCCCAGCAGAGCTTTTTTTCATCCTCCTTGCGAGGTGGCTCAATGATGATCCGCACGGCGAAGATGTCATAGATTTCAGACAGATCGACTCCCTTATTTTTTATCTTATTCCAGATAGAGTAGATACTCTTGGTGCGCGACTTGGCGATGTAGTTTACGTTTGATTTATTGAGCTCTGTGAGTAGCGGCTGTAGAAACTCATCGATATAATCATTTCTAGCTTCTTCCGTTTCTTTCAGTCTCGTTTCGATGTCCTCGTACTCCTCCGCATTGAGAATCTTCATGCACAAATCCTGAAACTCCGTCTTTATTTCGTATAGCCCCAGTCGGTGCGCTAGCGGAGCATAGATGTATGCCGTCTCTGCACCTATTTTGATTTGTTTATGCTTCGGCATGGATCCTATCGTCCGCATATTGTGCAGACGATCCGCCATCTTGATCAGCACCACGCGCACATCCTGTACGAGTGTACTCAGCACTTTTTTGAAGTTTTCTGCCTGCTGATGCTCGTGCTTATAGGTACCATCCAATTTCGTCAGACCATCCACGATCAGCCCTATCCGCTCCCCAAACAAAGTATCGATTTCTTCCTGTTCGATCGGTGTATCCTCGACCACATCATGCAGCAGTGCAGAGATGATAGCCGTCGCCCCGAGGCCTACTTCCTCAGCTACTATTTTAGCCACCGCGATAGGATGGAAGATGTAGGGCTCCCCTGACTTGCGTCGCTGCTGCCGATGCGCATCATGCGCAAGCACAAACGCCTGACGAATGTTCGTTTTGTCGACTTCATCTAGGCTTGCCTTGACCGCCGCCACCATATCTTGGTAGGCATTTTCGATGTCCAGTTCCTCTTTCTCCGTTATTCGTGTATCTGTAGTAGGCATATATTTTTATCGGTAGCTTCCCTCAAATTTACGTAATTATACAGAGATATGCTTCAGCAGGAGTGGCATTATATGATGGGTATGTTTTGGGGGCTCCAGCATAGGCTATCCTTATGCGTGAAAAACGCAAAAGAACAGCCTATACTGGCGCTACGATACAGGGCTCGCAGGTCTGCTCGGCCACCTCCCGAAGAGGGTCGGCGTCTTCACCCTCCGGGTTCACCCTTCCTCATCGCTAGCCCAATTTAGGAGCTAGGGTCTAGGTATTAGCAGCTAGGGTCTAGCGGCTAGGTTGTTTTTTGGTATGAAAAAAATCATCCCAAAGGACTCCGAACTACTTCAATCAATAATTGCGCACTACCTTTAAATTTTATATCTTTAATGAATAACATAAAAGTAGATATGACTTATCATATTAATGTGAATAAAAATAATGTAAAAGAATTTCTCCAGATACTTCAGTCACTTAGGAGCTTAGGAGTAGTAGAGTCTTACTCTTCTACGTTAGACTTGGTAAAACCTGGTGAACCAATGAATGAAGATACCTTGCTAGGAGTCTTAGATCGTTCGAAGCAAGAGCTAGCGGCGAACAAATCTATTAGTCACGAGGATGTGAAAAAGCAAATCGCGACTTGGAAGAAAAACTAGAAATAATTTGGTCTGAATCAGCACTGATAATGTTAGCAGAATTGCATGACTACATATGTGAGCGCAATGCATCTGCAGCAGACAAATATATCTCAGGTATTTATACCGCCCTTAGTAAATTAGAAAGCCACCCGGAAGCTTGTCCAGTTTGCAGAAATGAAGCGATAGCAGATAAAGGATATAGATGTTGTATTTATAAAAATCACCTTATTGTGTATTTAATTGAAAATAAATTAGTCAGTATCTTGGCTATTATACATTCGAGTAGAAGCGCAAATGTTATAAGTAGCCTCTGATGACTTAACAATAGCAAAACTTGCCATAGATGAGCATAAAAATGAAACATGTACTTTACTATCCTATGCTCCTTGTAGTTTTACTAAATATGAGTTGCTCAAGATTTTATAGCAATACCAATTTGACTAAAACTCAAAGGTATTTGCAATCTGCTACTACAAATCAAGATTTACTTGACGATTATGGCTATACAGAATTAAATCCGATTGTTCTGAGATTATCTTCAGAATTGAATTATGATCAAATAATAGATGAATTCATAAATAGATTTTGGAAAAACGGAAGTGGAGAAAGTGTTGGAACAATGCAGTCCTTTACAATTGTTGAAAAATTAAAAATTCCTATTCAAGACCACGAAAGTCAAACAAATGAACCTGACCAATTACATGAATTTGTTAATACAATTTACGCTTATAAGATAATGTCGAAGGATGGGAAAGAAGCCACTACTTTATTTTTTGAATTGAAGCCTAAAAGTGAAGATCTATATAAACCTCATGGTTTCGTATACAGTATGCTTGTCGAATAGTAAGTAGATGTAATGATAGATATGCCTTCAGTTATCCAAAAGAACGCATCTAAAAATACGCCTGAATAGCCTCTAAGAACACGACAACAATAGAAAACAAAAACCCTTACCTTACCGCTACAATGCAAAAAGAAAAAACACCCTACTGCCTCATGCCCTGGATACACCTCCATGTAGGAAACCAAGGTCAAGTCAATGCCTGCTGTGTAGCCAACATCAACTACGGAAACATCAATGAGCAAAGCCTAGAAGAAATCTGGAACGGCGAACCTATAGAAGCCATCCGAGAAAAATTTGCCAAAGGAGAAATGGACAAGCGCTGCCATCACTGCATCCAAAGAGAAGCTGCAGGCGCCAAAAGCATCCGCCAAGAAACCTTTGAAAATTTTCCAAACATAAATATCCATAAAGCCGACACTCAACTTCCCCGTTACTTCGATATCCGATTTTCAAACGTCTGCAATTTTAGATGTCGCACCTGCTGGCATGGTGCCAGTTCCAAATGGTTCCAAGACGCTAAAAAATTAGGAACGAATATAGGTGAGAAAGCCATCATCAAAAACATCCACGACTTCGATGCCTTCATAGAGAAAACAGGACCAGCTTTACTGCGAGCAGAAGAATTTTACTTCGCAGGCGGGGAACCCTTGGTTACAGAAGAACATTATCTATTGCTAGAATGGTTAATAAAAAACAAAGCCACGCAAGCCAGATTGAGATACAATACCAATTTTTCAAAACTACAATTCAAAGACTACGACGTCCTAGAGCTCTGGACTCATTTTGAGCAAGTAGAAATCCTAGCCAGCATAGACGCTACACAAACACTAGGCGAATATATCCGCAAAGAAATGGATTGGAAACTATTCCTCCATAATCGCGAAAAGATTAGGCCATATAAAAATCTTACCTTTAAAATTTCGCCCACCATTTCTGTCTTAAATGTGCTGCACTTGCCGGACCTTTATCAAGAAGCATTATCTCTAAATTTAATAGCACCGCATGATTTTTATATCAATCTACTAGAATACCCCGCCTACTACAATATCCAAATTTTACCCGGAGACAAAAAAGAAAAAGTCATGGCACGCTACAATGATTTTTATGCTTGGTGTGAGGACAATGCAATTCCATCGTCGATTCGGAAAAGCTTCCAAGATATTGTGAACTATATGAACCAAGCCACTGACCACAGTGGAAAAAGTCAAGCGCGACTGTGGATAAAGTATTTAGAGGTGACTAAGGAGTTGGATGAGATAAGAACTTAGCATGCTTCAGGCCTGCTATATCTTGATTAAAAATAAGTCTTTTGCTATTAATTTATTAGCTAAAATAACTATCTTTCCTTCCGACCACACATTTCAAACATACACAACAAACTCAATGTATACCACACTCTTAAAAAGGGGTTTAGCCTTTTCCTTGTTTTTTTACATGTCCCTTAACCTCTTCGCCCAGTACAATATTTGCGATAATGAAGTTTCCAAACAAATCGAAGAAATCGGCTTAAAATATCAAAAACTCGATAAAGCAAAGCTTAAGGCAGAAGTAGATTCTCTCTTACAAATCCTCCCTGATTCTTGTCATCGTTCTTTGATGTTGGCCAATATTGTTTTAGCTAGATATTATAAAGATTATTCGACGTTTGATAAAGCAGATCAGCATTTTGATACTGCTCTTAAACTCTCTAAGGAAGATCCCGATAATAAATACACAAAGCATCTTTTATCACTTAGAGCCATAATGAAAAAAGTACAAGGCGAATCTGAAAAGGCTATCGATATACTTGACCAAGGCATAGCAATTCCGTGTCATCAAGACAGCCTCCATTGCCAAAAATATGATATTGCTCTTAGAATTAACAAAGCTTCTATGCTTATAGGGATAAATAAATATGAAGAAGCTATTGATATTTTTTTGGAAGGAGAAAAAAAGATGAAGTCTTATGGCTTTAAGGACTCTATTTATTATGTTTCTCTCTACACTGGCATTGGTAATATTTATACGAACAATATTTCTGATCATGAGAAAGCATTATCCTATCGAAGAAAATGTTTAAAATATATGCCAAAAGGACACCAAGCGACCTATAGAGTTTATAATAATCTGGGTACTTGTTTTGTCGCCTTAATGAATTATGATAGTGCTGCTTATTATTACAATAAGACAATTGAAGAAACCAAAAACACCAGGGATTTAATTATACCGCATCAGGGGATAGGATCTATAGAAAGTCAAAAAAAGAATTTTAAGAAAGCAATAATTAGCTATCAAAAAGCACTTGATGTGGCAAGTTCATTAGGTAGGAAACGCTACATCCAAACAAGTCGGGGGTATCTTGGTAAGGCACTCTATTTAGATGGACAGTATGAATCTGCACATAATCAATTTGAAAATATTTTCAATAATATAGAAGGATATGACCATGAAGATTATGAGTTGGAGTACTTAAAAAGGTACGCATATCTTTCAAAAGTATCCTTAGTAGATCCAAGCTTGAGTATGGATATTCATACCCATATGCTATTTAAAGATAGTCTGAACAACGCAGAGACGAAACTGAAATTGGATGAATCCTCTGGGAGATTGTTAGAACAAATATTGAGAGATTCAGTTGAAATGCAGGTTTTGCTAAAAGAAAATGAAGCCGAAAAAGTAAAAAACTATCGCCTTAGCACTGCCTTGCTGATTACAGGATTATTATTGCT
>CAKZVJ010000009.1 GCA_937923345.1 uncultured Saprospiraceae bacterium | reverse complement strand
GGATTAGGTGCGAGCTTGAGATGTATATTTTTGCCAGAAGTCGTCTTCGTCTGACTAGAGTATCCTAGGTGGTACTTCACGTCCCCATCTCCAAAACTTTGGTCTGGAATCGCATTGCCCTCAAATTCATTGAAGATATGCTCGTAAGTCTTTTGCATGATATTGGCGAGTACGTTAAGTCGACCTCTATGCGCCATACCAATCACTACTTCTTGGACCCCCTCATCTGCACCTTTATTGATGACTGCGTCCAGGGCAGGTATCGCGGTCTCTCCACCTTCCAGTGAAAAACGCTTTTGCCCAACATATTTTTTATCCAAGAAATTTTCGAAACCAACGGCCCCGTTCAGTTTTTTCAAGATGCGCTTCTTCTTCTCGATAGAGAATCCATATCCCACTTCTCGCTTCGCCTCGATCTTACTTCTCAGCCAAGTTCGCTTTTCTCTATTCTCGATCTGAGAACATTCAAATCCGATATTGCCTGCATAGATTTCGTTGAGTCGATCTATGATCTGCTGTAGCGTCGCATTTTTTAATCCTATCTCTGCACCCGCGTTAAAAGTGGTGTTCAGGTCAGCATCAGATAATCCATAATCCGCCAAATCCAAGTTCGGTTTTCTATCCTTGCGCTCGCGTATCGGATTGGTCGTAGACAACAAGTGTCCGCGATCCCTATATCCATGGATGATAGACATCACCCCAAATTCTTTACCCATTGAGCCAGCCGCTTTGGCAGTACCATTGCTAGATCCGTTGCTGCTGCCATTAGTCGGCGCGGCATACTCAAATCCCTTGAAAAAAGAGGCCCAAGAATCTTCTACAGACATCGGGTCTGCCTTGTACTTTTCGTACATGCTCTCAATAAAACTGGGGTGTGCATTCGCTATAAAGGAAAAATCGCTCATATCTTATGTGTATTATATATGGAATAACGTTAATGGGATACCAAAGTTGGGCGAAAATAAAGCAAAATTGAAGGATTATCATTGAGATTTACGATTATTTGCATCAATTATCACATATAATAACAAAAGAGCCAAAAGAGCAGTACCACATTTGATAAAAAAGGCTTACATTTGCACTCCAATTTAAAAAATAGTAAAATACCGCTAATTATGGCACAACATCAATCATCTAAGAAGAGAATCAGACAAGACGCGAAGATCAGAATGCGTAACCGTTACTACAAGAAGGCGGCGCGTACTGCTATCCAGAAGCTTCGTGAGATGACAGACAAGGCAGAAGCTAAGAAGTACTTGCCAAAGGTTGTTTCTATGGTAGATAGATTAGCTAAGAGAAACACTTGGCACAAGAACAAGGCTTCTAACCTAAAAGGGAAGTTGACTGTTTTTGTAAACAAATTGGCTTAATCAAGATATAAGTATCCCGCAAGGATACTAGGACGTGCAATGCTTGGCATTGTGCGTCTTTTTTATGTACCTATAGGATTGAGGAAGGGATATTCAGAAATTGTATAACTCATTGAGAAACAATTTTTCGCTGTTGAATCACACTGATAAATTACCCTCTTTATTAGGAATTTCTTCGCAATCGGGGTGATTCTAGAATTCAAATTGTCACGATTTTTCAAAGGAAAATCACGGCAATTTGGATTTTGCCTTTTTACTTACTTGGGGCTGGCACCCAAGCTATTAACATGTCGCCTCTCTGAGGCTTTCTTTGATTAATTCTGCATATGTTCCTAGGTATATATTTTTTGGGTGCTTGTACACCATTCCTGTTTGAGAAATTCACATTAGATTTTGAATAGAATTTACCAAAGTATAAGTAAGAAAAGCCTTTGGTGCCTTGTACAAGTAAGAAAAGCTTAGGTGCCTGAGGTGTTAAACCGTTCCACCCAAGAACATGCAAGAACTTCTTCAGTGCCTTGCCCATGTAAGCTTGGCTGCGGTGCCTTCGGTGGTTACCCGTTCCACCCAAGAACAAGCAAGAATAGTGTCGGTCCCCTTAGTATTAACCGTTCCACTTAAGAACAAGTAAGAACAGCCTCCTATTACCGACACGCTATTTCCGAATAAACAAACTCTGCCCGCACAAACTCCACATTCCGTAGACTATCCGTCCGATAAGTTGTCCGCTCTGTATTCCACAACATCCCATCAATCATTTCTATCTTTTCATTATCCACAAAAGCATAGGTCGGAGCATGATAAATCAAAGTCGCCAAAAGCACATGACTATCCACATCAAAATAAAACCACCACACATCGTCCTCTTCAGTACCATAAAAAGCCTTGACCACATCTACCACCTTAGCATTAGCCAAAGTGTCAAGCCCTAGATAGCTCAACTCCACTCCAGGATCCAACATCTTAAATGGCTGATTGACCACAAAGTGAGAAGATAGAAAAGCGTTCGTCCCATCTACAGTCGTATCCGCCAGAACCTTATGGCCCTTCCCATCTGCAAATTGGGTCGTATAGGGCTGAGTAGGATCGACAGAAACTATCTGTCCATGCAGGGTGTCTTTTTGATGCAGCGTATGGCGCTCTAGACTGCTCCGTTCGATGGAACCATCCGCATTATAAAGCACCGTCTTCTTTTTGAATTGCAGCGTCTCCAGATTTTTCCAGTGCTCCATACCCCCATGAGCTTCAATAGCTAAGTCAACTATTTGCTTCGCCTTGCAAGTGTTCCCTTGATCATTTGCACAAGAAACGATTACTAGGAGAGATATAAATGTTACCCAATATTTCATATCCTCTAAAATAGAGAAAATTATTTTCTGCAATAGAATGTCATACCAAATGCATCTATCCCAAAGAGAAGCAAAAATATCCTATCTTCGCTACGAACAATCATTCGTATATAAACATGGCACCAAAATTTAATACCCTTACCATCAAAGAAGTACGTCAAGAGACCGAGGACTGCGTTTCTGTAGCCTTTCAAATACCAGATGACCTATGTACAGACTATCAGTTTATCCAAGGGCAATATCTTACCCTAAGAGAAACCATCGATGGAGAAGATGTCCGTAGATCCTATTCTATTTGTTCGGGGGTAACAGAATCAGATTTGAGAGTAGCTATCAAGAAAGTGTACGAAGGAAAGTTTTCTACCTACGCCAATGAAAAGCTAAAGGCAGGCACAAAGATGGAAGTCATGACGCCCACAGGTAAGTTCTATACGAGTCTTGATCCTGCCCAAGCAAAGAACTATGTTTTGTTTGCTGCAGGTTCTGGCATCACACCGATGCTGTCAATAATGAAATCTGTACTGAGCATTGAGCCAGAGAGCACCATCTCGCTTTTTTATGGTAACAAAACAACTGACAGTGTCATCTTCAAAGAAGAAATAGAAGCCCTCAAAAATAAAAATCTCTCTAGACTCAAGGTGCATTATATCATGAGTAGAGAAGTGTTGCAGAGTGATCTATTCTGTGGCAGAATAGATAAGGCAAAGTGTGACCAGTTTTTAAATCTTCTGATTCAGAAAGATAAGGTTGACGAGTACTTTGTATGCGGACCTTACCAGATGACCATGGACGTTCGCGAGAGCCTAGAAGGAGCTGGAGTAGCTAAAGAAAAAATTCATTTTGAATTGTTCACTACCGAACCGGTAGGGGAGCAGAAAGAAAGAGCAGCCAAACCAGTAGAGGAAATCAATGCTAAAATCAAAGTCATCTTAGATGGCCACGAACATGATTTCAATATCTATAAATCTGATGAAACAGTCCTGGATACCGCTTTGAAGAATGGAGCAGATTTGCCATTTGCTTGCAAAGGAGGCGTCTGCGCTACTTGTAAAGCAAAGATTGAGAAAGGGTCAGTTGATATGATTGTCAACTATGGTTTGGAGCCAGATGAGATAGAAGCGGGATATGTATTGACATGCCAGGCGGTTCCTACCACTGATGAGGTGACTGTAAACTTTGATGCTTAGTCGTATGGCTAAATCGAGCAAAAGAGAAATTATTTTTACGGCTGCAGCCAAGTTGTTTCGAGACAGAGGTTATCAAGCTACTTCGATGCGAGACTTGGCAGAGGCAGTGGACCTCAAAGCGTCCAGCTTGTACAACCATATCGGTTCTAAGGAAGAAATTCTCAAAGAAATCTGTTTAGCAAATGCAGATAAATTTTCTGCTGGAATGCAAGAAGTGATGCACTCTAAAGTAAGTCCACTAGAAAAGATAAAAGCACTCATCAACATGCACATCAATATTGCAGTAAATGATTATACCTCGGTTACCTCTTTTAATGATGAGTGGAGACATTTAGGGGAGCCTGCCCTTTCTGATTTCAAAGAAAAAAGAAAGAAGTACGAGCGTGAATTTTTGGCTATCATCAAAGAAGGAATAGCGCAAAAGCAGCTTCAGGATATAAATCCAATGGTGTGTATGTATACCATCCTTAGCAGCACCCAATGGGTTTATGATGCACATTTAGATCTCGATCAAGCGCAGATGAGTATGGACATAAAGAGGATGCTCATAAACGGAATGGAACTCAGAGTTTAGAAAAGTGAAAATATAGCCATTAGTTTCGCGTGAAAGTAACAGGCAGACAAATATTAAACTGGCAGCTAACCTCGATTTGTGCAGGGTCATAATCATCTTCATCTGATGGATTATCCATTCCACCAGTATATTCGTCATCTACATCATTATCGCTTGCCAATTCATTAGAGCTCCCATCATTTATCATGGAAAAAGGACTGTCCTGATCTTCAGCAGTAGGGCCATTATCTTCAAAACTAGCATCAATTATTTCAGCATTGTTTATTATTCTAGTACCTGCAAAACCATTAGAGACAGTAAATTGCAGTTGGAGGATTACAGAATCTCCAGCCACGAGATTTTCTAATTCAAAATTGGGTCCACTACCGACTACACTTATGTTTTCTCCTTGAACCGAGGTGGAAGGGATTGAAATATTCGTAAAGGTTAATTCAGTTGGATTAAAATAATCTTGTATGTCAATATCAAAGGCATCAATAGTTCCTTGATTGATGATGGTAAGATCAAAAATTACGGTACTGCCGACTAAAATAGGATTATCGGATGCATTTGTGTTCACTGTTTTTGTCAATGCTAAATCAAATACTGGACAAACTAATCCTAGATCATAGTCATGAATCCTATACTCTATACTATCTGTATTGATGCAAATTTGAGGCAAATCAGCTGGAATACTTCCTAAGGCAATGGACAAATTATTGGGGTCGACATCTGAATCAATATTGTCATTTGTATTCCCATTAGCGTTATAAGAAGCTAGACCATTATAGATAGTTCCGTTGGCAGTGAATGCTTGATTTGCATTATCATATTGTCCTTCTCCGAATACAAGGTAGTACTTTGCGTTTTGAGTCAGGTTATTCCAAGCGGTGTTAGGACTTGCTACTCCACTAGCATTTACTGTTATGCCAGTACTGTCAACATTGGTATGGTTAAAATAGTAATGACCATTGACATCTGTTGTATCTTGCCCTACTAGCAAACCTGCGTCGTCATATATTTGTACAATTATATTTTCAATTCCACTTTCACAAGCATCTTGGATACCATTCGGTATGGAATCACACCAAACAAGATTACCAATTTCTAAAGGTTGAAATAAAGAATTACTTTCTATATCTCCAAGACTGGCTACTTTACCAAAACCATTATTCAGACCAGATTCAGGTATGAGTACATAGGATTCGGTGCTCAAACCTGTTAAATTGTCTAATGATCTTATCCCACCTTGGAATACAGCCGTAATATCAAAAGCCGTAGTGTAAACTCTTTCGCTATTTGGGTCAAGCCATAAGCTACCAAAACTAGTTTGCGGATGAGCTGCGCTAAAGCGATCGCCTGTGTAGTAGCTACCTCTAGGCGTTGTGTTCTCTGGCCAACCAAAATTAGTGCCCGCCCCAGAGGTAGTAATGCCACCACAGCTGCCATTAATTTCAAAGTTATAAGTGCCTGATGGCGCATCATAACAGAATCTTATAACATCCCCAGCTACACTTTGATAGTTAAGTATGGTGGAGTCTCCAACTTCTGGTTTTCCTTTGCGATCTCCATATTTATCGGCAGATACATCTCTCAGTCCAACAATCAAATCTTCTCCATCAAACTCTAAATCTGCAACGAGCATATGAGATCCATCCATGAAATTATCCTCATAATTATCATGCCAATGAATAAAGAACGGAGTAGGAGAGCCAGGTCCATTTCTTTGTATATCTTCTTCTAATACTAAAGTCCACACACCAGTGCTAGGATCTAAGGAATAGATGTAAATAACGCCACCTCCTCTGGAGCAACAGATATCATCTCTATCTCTGCTTTGCTCTGTATCTACGAGGCCTACATATAATAGATCATTATGATATTTTAGTGCAAAAGGCCTAATATCATATGCAGGGTCTCTTGGTCTCAAAGTAATATTGGGGTCAGTATCTTGATCTAATGGGACAGGAAAAGGAGTTTGAGCTATTCCAGCATTATTAATATCGATCGGGTATATAGATCTATCCTCTAAATTCATAACATAAAGTGTAGAAAGGTCTGTTGAAATATCAAGATCTCCAAGACTTGTCCTTCCCACAGCATCCCATGCATCTACGTCGTTAAACCAACACTGGTTGTTGGTAGGAGGACTATTAGGAGCTGGACACATATCTGTTTCAGCGATATCATGTACATTTATTCCTGCAGTGTTGGCTCCGTATATTGCGTTCAAATCAGCTAATACTGAAGGAGGATTTGCCAAAGTTAAATCTACCTCATAAATAGCTCCAGTTCCTCCTGGACCAAAACCTGAATGTCTCTTCATATAAGCTGCGACATAGGCGGTATTTTTATGAGGATCTACTGCCAAACCATAAGTTGAACCAATTTCTTCGTGCGTTGCGTAATTGATGAGGCCGGTATTTGCGTCTATTAATGGATTATTTGTCTCATTTATTGGTACTCCGATCAAAGCTTCTATATCCTTACCAGCCCCTTGGTATCCACCAAAACTATAACAGGGTGTGATGAGCATAAGAACTGGATCCTTCATCGAAAGTCCGAAATCTACGACACTGTTTATTTGTGCAAATTGAGTATTTGTTCCATTGTCAATACCATGTATCGTGTTCTGATACATCGAATCTTGTACAGCGTTCAATATAAATTCTATTCTATAATCTGTGTTGGGAAGTAAGGAACACCTTTCCCAGTGACCATTAGCATCGGTCAAGGCACTGTCTATAAGATTATTGTTGCAGTCATAAATGAGAACTTCTATATTTTCAATACCGGGTTCAAGATCATTCTCACCATTTATATTTTGGTCAAGAAAAACATTTCCCTCTATACAATCCATAGCGCACGAACCAAGCTTCCATACCTCATTTTTATCCGTAGTTGTGGATTTATAGTTAGTAAATGAAAAATCAACCAAGCTTATGGAAAATAAGATAAAGAGTATTCCTTTGTGTAGCATAATATATTGAATGCGTATAGGATTATTTAATATATAATAAATATTTAATACCAAATATGGTACCAAGCCGGGTGAACTAAAATGTATTTTCTGATTTGTAGTATCTTCTATGGGTTTATTAGCAAACAGCAGACAATAATGGTATCTTTTTTTTAGAGGCAAAAGCGAAAATATTTTGATTACAGATTCACCTACTGTTGACTAAAAAAATGACAATATGTGATACGAGATAGAACTATGTATACTTAGTCTAGCACATAAAATAGTTTGTTTTTTTTTTGTTAAGGCATATTGCAAAACTCTGAAACAAGTCTTTAATGTCTGGAAATCAATCATTTATAGTTATAAGCGCAGCTTGTTTGGATGTCATATATTTTAGGGATACTCGCTTTATCACTTCCTGAAAATGGTCAACTCATTATCAAGTGAAAATATGTATTAATAGCCACTGGTAATTCATCTTGAAATTTTTATATGGTACTCAAAGCGATCGATCTTATGTACACCTCGAATCTTGAAAGAATATGATTTATTTAGATTCTCCTTAGAAATTTGTTTAATTTCCAACAGATCATCATCTCCCAGGATTTTGTTTTCTGCAATACGATCTTGATTTTGATGAGCCACCAGCAGCTTGGAGAGATTCTGACTGACCAAGGAGGCTATGTCGGATATATCTTTTTCTGTATCTATTTCTATTAAGGTGAATATGATATCCTTCTCAAAAAGACTACTGTCAATATCAACTGTCGCTTTTCTTTTATCAGCATCCAATATGATATAAGTCATAAACATTGGATTTGATTTTGTAGCGTAGTTGTCTCCCTCATAAATCAACACCAGTAATTCATCATTATTGCTTGACAATCGGCTTCCGTCTTCGCTAAGATTGATGCCAACAATCTCTATGCTGGGACCTGCATTTTGAGGGGCAGAGGTAATTTGTGTTTTTTCTGCTTGTTTTCGACTACAAGAAAAGACTATGAAAATAAGAAGCAGTAGATAATTGTGTCTCAGCAATTTTTTATAATTTTAAACATGCAATCTGTAAAGTTAACTTTTCTTCTATTAAGTGTTTTGGCGAACTATTTTGTTGGCGCTCAAATGCCTGTCTCTGTAAGTATAGACTTTGGCAACAATCTGTCCGAACTGCCATGGAATAACCTGACTTTACCTAGAACGGGAGCCCTAGAAAATCTTATTGATAGTCGTGGTTTGCCAACAGATTTGAGTATCCGCGTTTCAGATTCTTTTAATGGGATAAATAGTGCAGGGACCACTAGTCCTAATGCAAATTTAGGCATACCAAGCACCGCTTCAAGTGATAGTTTTTTTGGTAATCTTTTATTCTTTGGTGACGCGACCGAACCCACTGCTGTACTTACGATATCGAACTTAGATGTCGATAGGCAGTATGCTCTCAACATATTCTCTTCTCGACTGGCGACAGATAATCGAGAAACGGAATATATTATTGTATCCGAAGCCATAGACACGGCTTATCTAAATGTATCTGATAACACTAGCAATACAGCCGATTTTCAAAATATTTTTCCTGCTTCAGATGGGACTATTGAGATACGCTGCACCGCTGGGCCGAATAATGATAATGAATTTAACTTTTATTATTTAGGAGCACTCATATTAAGCTATGAAGAGGACCCTGTCATGATAGATACAACGCTTAGCTTAATTTACCCAAATGGTGGAGAGTATTGGCAGTCTAATAAGCAGCCAGAAATCCGCTGGCAAAGTCAAGGCATAGATAGTTTGAATCTCTTGTATAGCGTAGATGATGGTCTTACCTGGTTAGCTATTGATAAGGTAAATGCATTTACGCAATCCTATAAATGGAACCCTCCCATGATTGATAGTGAAACGGTCAAAGTCAGGCTAGAACGGAATGGAAGAGTAGCAGAAAGTGATTCTTTTTTTAAACTTACTACCCAAGATACCAGCGAATGCCACCTTGTAGTGCTAGGCTCTTCTACAGCTGCAGGAACTGGACCATCTACCTTAGATAGTGCTTGGGTGTGGAGGTATGAAGATTTTATTTTTCAAAATGATACAAGAATGAGGTTGACCAATTTAGCCAGGGGAGGATTCACTACCTACAATATCTTGCCCAGCAATACTACTATTCCAAATGGGGTCAATCAAAGCATAGACACTACCAGGAATGTCACTATGGCTAGAAGCTTACGGCCCAATGCGGTGATTATAAATTTACCTTCCAATGATGCAGCTAATGGATACTCCGTAGCAGATCAGTTAGTGAACTACAGTTTGATTACAGATCAATTAGATCTAGATAGTATTGTGTATTGGGTAGCGACACCTCAACCAAGAAATAATTTTAGCACCGTGCAAAAGCAGATCCAGTTAGACATGCGAGACAGCACATTTTCAATATTTAGTGACTTTGCTATAGATTTTTGGAACGGTTTTGAAACAGCTGCCAATGATTTAGATGCTGCTTTTGACTCAGGAGATGGGGTGCACATGAATGATGCAGGCCATAGAGAATTGTTCTTAAGAGTTCTTGCGGAAGAGCTACCTCCTTTTTTGATCAACTCAAAAACGGAGATAGTCAATTCGATACAAAATAATATAGCAGAGGACCTTATCACGCTCTATCCAAATCCAACTACTGGAGAAATTTTACTAGAATGGAAAAGTAAGCCTATCCTTAATGCAGAAATATACAATACCAAAGGAGACCTAGTATTAACAAATAGCGCAGCATCTGGGGGTAGCATTTCAAAATTGGATATTTCAAAATTGCCAGATGGAGTATATTATATATTACTATACACTGAATCTGGGCGGAGTTCAAGCACGACATTCATTAAGCAATAGCGAGATAATCCATTTTTAATTTATTACCGAACGATCATTGAATGATAAAAGAATTGATTCCTCCATTGATAGGGAAAGCATTGAGTTGCTCTAGTGTTTTTCTACCTCGGTGGACCTCAGCCAAAGCGATAACACTGTTTTGTACGCCGCGCAAAGGAGAAATACGGCCGAAGGATAGGAAGTTTCTTGATACCAGTGATAGCTCAGATAGCTTTGAGACCAAGTTGGGAAGAATACAATACTATGTTTGGAATCAAAAGGCGAGAAAAACGATACTCCTTTTACATGGTTGGGAATCCAATTCTGCGCGATGGAGATTTTTGATCAACACCTTGAAGGATGATTATAGAATTGTTTCATTAGACGCTCCTGCCCATGGTGCCTCAGGCAGTAAAACATTTGATATGTTACAGTATGCGGAAGCTATACACGAAGCAGTGCAAAAGTGGAATATAGATACCTTGATGGGGCATTCTGCAGGAGGATTAGCAATTAGTTTTTACCTGTCAAGATATGAGCACCCTGCCTTTAAGAGTGTTGTCTTACTAGGATCTCCAAGTGGGCTAAGACAAATAATTGGGAACTACTATGCGATACTTCAGCCTTCTTCTAGAGTAAAGCGATTGTTAGAAAAACATTTTGAAGAGACTTTTAAACTTAAGATAGAAGATTTGTCGGCTTCTAAAATGATAAAAGGAAATACAATTCCTACCTTGATTATTCACGATAAACAGGATGCTTCTATTAAATTAGCAGATGCAATAGAACATGATCAGTTGTTTATACATTCCAAACTAATGATTACGGATGGTTATGGGCATGGCTTGCAAAACAAAAATGTATTTGCTGCGATTAAGGAATTTCTAGTATCAGAACTTGTAAATAAATAAGTAAATCAGAAATTAAATTTGAAAATATTCTAAAACAATTATGGTTTTAACCAATAAATGATTGACAGTGGTGCTTGAAGGTGTAATCCTAAAAATAAAGAAATGAAAAATTATGTAGTGTTTATGTTGGTATTATTTATTCTACTGTCTTGTGGGAATGAAAAAATAACCCAGATAAAAGGACCAGTCTTGGAGAAGAAAAATACAGCATCCATTGATGGTTCATATCTAACTTTGCTAGGTACTATGCAAGATGGCGGTCAACCTCATATAGGCTGTGCCAAAAAATGCTGCACCGATTTATATCTTGAGCCCAACGTAGAGAGGCAGGTTATTTCTCTGGGGCTGGTCGATCAGAGTAGCAAAAAGAAGTACCTCTTTGAAGCTACCCCTGATATCAGCCGACAGATGAAGTATTTAGAAAGACTAGGGGAGCAGACGGATTCCAAAATGGCAGATGGTATCTTTCTGACCCATGCACACATAGGACACTATGCAGGTCTAATGTTTTTGGGTAAGGAAGCCATGGGGGCAGATAAAGTACCGGTTTATGCTATGCCACGCATGAAAGAATTTATTGAGACGAATGGTCCTTGGAGTCAGCTCATCACTGAAGGAAATATTGACCTAAAGCCTTTACAGCATGAAAATGAGGTGGCACTATCTGAAGACATAAAGGTAATACCAATGCGCGTCCCTCATCGAGACGAATTTTCAGAAACGGTAGCCTACAAAATACAAGGATCAAATAAGTCGGCCTTATTTATTCCAGACATTGATAAGTGGGAAAAGTGGGAGAAGGATATTATAGAAGAAGTGGCCAAGGTAGATTACGCTTTTCTAGATGCCACCTTTTATAGTGGAAAAGAACTGAACAATAGAGATATGAGTGAGATCCCACATCCTTTTGTCTTAGAAAGTCTAGATAAGTTTAAAACACTCAGCAAGACAGAGAAGAATAAAATTATTTTTATTCACCTCAACCATACCAACCCTATTGCTGATCCGCATAGTATAGAATCAAAAAAGGTAATTGATTTAGGATTTCGGGTCGGTAGGATTTATGATACTTTTGCATTGTAAAATATGAACTTAACATGCTTAAGCTTATTTAAAATCATTTCAGCTTGTTTATTGGCTTGGGTGAATGATGTAAGAGGTGATAAATACTCAGAAGAGATGATGAGCTCGGAGAGAATCATTTATGCTATAGTTTTTATATTGATATGAATTATACTTTGGATTCTAAATAATGAATTCGGGGAAATAAGAGAAGTGGAATCTAGTACTTCTTAAAAGATGTAACTTTTTGAAAAAAAGAGTCCATGAAATAGGGATGTTCAGAAGTAAGAGAATAACCCCGGCAGAGCTTGCCCCGATTTTTTCGGGGGGGTGATAATACTATAGCCCAGGGTGGCAACCCTGGGAATTAACGAGGCAAGAACCAATTTGGCGTGATTTTCTTTTAAAAATCATGACAAATTGAGTCTAAGAATCACCCCGTTTTTAAAGTATTAATATTTAAAAGGGCGTAATCATTTAGAGATTTTAAGATGTAGAATGTTTTTTTTAACGAAATATGATATTTCTGAACATTCCTGAAATAATCATTACTACCAAAAAGAACCACACAACACTAAAGCAAAATCTCATGCGCTAAGGATCGCAGTGGCACGAGACTAGCAGATG
>CAKZVJ010000008.1 GCA_937923345.1 uncultured Saprospiraceae bacterium | reverse complement strand
GCACGGATGCAAGTATATTTTTTAGATAACGAAGACTTCTTTAAGAGAAAGTCCGTTTTTGAAGATTCTAAAGGAAAGCCGTTTAAGGATAACCCAGACAGAATGGTATTTTTCTGCAAAGGTGTTTTAGAGACGGTTAAGAAATTTGGTTGGCCGCCAGACATCGTGCATTGCCACGGTTGGATGACCAGTTTGATTCCATTTTATCTTAAGACAGCCTATAAGAACGAGCCCTTGTTCCAAAACTCAAAAGTAATATACTCTTTGTATAACGGGACGATGGAAGATTCTTTTGGAGATAATTTCTTGGAGAAAGCAACCATCAACAATCTGGAGCCAGAAGATTTGAAAGACTTCAATGTAGACGGAAAAATCACGCTACACAATGGTGCCTTGATGTCTTCTGACGCAGTGATAAGAGGTTCTGAAGCAATCTCTGAGATGGATGAAAAGACAGTGTCAGGACTAGAAGTGCCCGTTTTAGAATACCAAAATGAAGAAGGCTTCTTGGCGGCGTATCTTGAGTTTTTCAATAATTTAATGGAGAGCGAAGTCGAGTCATAATAATTCTATTTTATACAACCTTATGGACTTAATCGATATACTTTATTGGGATAAAATCTTATTAACTCAAATGTATATTTGATCCAAATGAATGCCTGTGATTAAACCTATTTTATATTGTCTTTTGCTCATTTCATTGTTGAGCACCTTTGCTTGTAATGACCCAGCAGCTATAGACACTGACATTATTGACATCAGTCTCATCGATGTGCAAACCATGGATGACTTTGACTTATCTTCCTTCACGACTGTGGAAGATTCTATAATATCTTTTCAGCCGTCTTCCTTTTTACTGCCTCAATATCCATTTGGTATTGACGAAGATCCTGTATTTGGAACAGTTACAAACGCAATCGCAGCTCAATTTCTATTGACTCAAGCTGCAACAGACTTTACCAATGCCGTTGTAGATTCAGTAATTATGGAATTAAACATTAGCGAGGATAATCCTTTTTATGGAGACTCAACGCAGATGATTGGCATAGAGGTAGTTCAGATTGACGAGACACTAGATTTTAATACGGATTATTATACGAATCACGTGACCCAACTTGATGGTGGGCCAATAGGAACATTCACTGGAGTCCCTAATTTTAGAGACAGTGTAACGGTAGGTAGATGGGTATCCGATTCGTTAGTTTTTGATACTTTTCCTCCGCAGATAAGAATCCAACTTTTGAATAGCTTTGGACAAAGAATATTATTTGCTCCAGAGGGTACATTAGATAATAATGTTGAATTTTTAGCCTTATTTAAAGGTTTGTATTTACGTCCTACTATCGCCAATAATGGCTTGATGGCTTTTGACTTTGATTCTTTTGACTCCGCAAACCAAACTAGACTTAGCGGGGCAACTGTTCAGATATTCTATTCTCAAAATGGAGTTCAAAATCAATATGAAATTGCGGTAAGCTCGATTCTTTCGGTTAAATTAGAAGATCAGATAAGTGATATTTCAGGCTCCATAGTGGAAGAATTTTTAGAGGACGAAGTGTTAGGAGACAGCTTGGTTTTTGTTCAGGGGATGTCAGGACCTAATGCAGTAGTGAGACTAAATGATGTAGATAGATTGGATGGGGCTATTATCAATGTAGCCACTTTGGATGTATACGCTACGGCTTTGAATGGAGATGAAGATATTCGCCCAGTTCCGGATCAGCTTATATTAAGAGAGCTGGACACAGATGGGTCCTTAAACTTTACTAGAGATTTCATTACTGCACTTAGTGCTGGTGGAGTATCTATTGCAGGGGGAGAACCTGAAGATATAGGAGAAGGAATTTTTAAATATTCTTTTAATGTAGCTGGACAGCTGCAAGATATCATCGAAGGTATCAAACCAAATGAAATCTATATACGAGCTAATGGTAAAGTAGCTAATTTGAGAAGAGCTGTTATATTTGGAGCTGGACACAGTACCCATCCTATGACACTTAACGTAACATATACAAACTTATAGATTAATTTATGTGTGGAATAGTCGCTTATATCGGTAAGCAAGATGCTTATCCTATACTCATCAAAGGTCTGAAAAGATTAGAATACAGAGGATATGATTCTTCAGGAGTATCTGTCTTAAATGGCGACCTACAGATTTTTAAGAAGAAGGGTAAAGTAAAGGACCTAGTAGACCATGTAGGCAATCACAGAGTGAAAGGTACTGTAGGTATAGGTCATACTCGTTGGGCTACCCACGGTAAGCCAAACGATATCAATGCGCACCCACATGTATCTGGGAACAAACGCTTGTCCCTTATCCATAATGGAATAATAGAAAATTATCAACCGCTAAAAGAGGCTTTAATAAAGCTAGGGCACACTTTTGAAAGTGATACAGATACTGAAGTATTAACTCATCTCATAGAAGAAATTCAGACTAGAGATGATTTACCCATTGATGAGGCAGTGCGCATCGCATTAACCAAAGTGATAGGCGCCTACGCTATAGTAGTCTTGGATAAGGAAAATCCAGATATATTAGTAGCAGCTAGAAAGGCTAGTCCATTGGTAATCGGTATTGGAAGAGATGAATTTTTTGTGGCATCGGATGCTTCGCCTATTATCGAACATACCAAAAAGGTGGTTTACTTAAATGATGAAGAAATCGCTGTTGTTAAAAGAGACGGTACTTTATCTATAAAAAATATTGACAATCAAATTCAGAATCCATTTATAGAAGAATTGGATTTAAAACTTGATGCTATTGAAAAAGGAGATTTTGACTCCTTTATGCTTAAAGAAATTTATGAACAGCCAGAAAGTATTCTGGACTGTATGAGAGGAAGAATAAACGCTGAAGAAGGATGGATAAAAGTAGGTGGCGTTGAAACTAAAATGGAGGAGTTTCTAAACGCAAAAAGAATTATTATCGCCGCCTGTGGGACATCCTGGATAGCAGGATTGATAGGGGAGTACCTTTTTGAAGAATTAGCAAGAATTTCTGTTGAAGTAGAGTATGCTTCAGAATTGAGATATAGAAACCCTATTATAGAAGAGGGAGATATTGTTATCGCTTTGAGTCAATCTGGTGAGACGGCAGACACATTAGCTGCACTACACTTGGCTAAAGATAAAAATGCTTTGTTGTATGGTATTGTGAATGTGGTGGGCTCTAGCATTGCTAGATTGACAGATACGGGATCTTATATTCATGCGGGTCCTGAAATAGGTGTTGCCTCTACGAAAGCTTTTACAGGCCAGGTGACACTGCTGACCATGTTAGCGATATATCTAGGCTATGAAAAAGGAAGAATACCTAGACCTTACTATGCACAACTCTTGAGAGAGTTAGAAAATATCCCTTCCAAGGTGAAACGTATCTTAGAAAAAGATGATCACATCAAGTATATCGCTAGTGAAATAAAAGATGCAACCAACGCACTTTACCTAGGAAGGGGGTATAACTTTCCGGTGGCATTAGAAGGTGCACTAAAGCTAAAGGAGATATCTTACATTCATGCAGAGGGATATCCAGCAGCCGAAATGAAGCATGGGCCTATCGCTTTGATAGATGAAAATATGCCTGTTGTCGTAATCGCTACCAATATGAGCGCGCATGATAAAATAGTCAGTAACATTCAGGAAGTAAAGGCTAGAAAAGGGGTGGTGATTGCCATCATCAACGAAGGGGATAATGTAATAAAAGAAATAGCAGATTATGTAATAGAAATACCAGCTACAGATGAGCCATTGACTCCTCTATTGTCGGTAGTGCCACTACAGTTGTTGTCATATCACATAGCCATCATGAGAGGCTGCAATGTAGATCAACCAAGAAATCTAGCTAAATCAGTAACCGTAGAATAATACAATAGTAAAATAAATATCATGGGTCATTACGAATCACATAATATGGAGTACAATTCTCAAAAAGAGAATTTGACGATACCTGAATATGGTAGAAATATTCAACAATTGGTAAAGCATGCTTTAACTATCGAGGATAGACAAGAGCGCCAAAATTTTGTGGAACGTATCATCAAGTTGATGATGCAGATGCACCCGCAAAACAAAAACATGGAGGACTACAAAGAAAAACTGTGGCGACATGTTTTTAGAATTTCTGATTTTCAGATAGATGTAGATCCGGTAGAAGGGATGGAAGTGCCGACTCAAGACAACTCTTATGTCAAGCCAGATGCGATGGGTTATCCAGATGCAGTAGCACGATTCCGCCACTATGGTAAGAATGTACAGCGCATGATCGCTAAAGCATTGGAGATGGAAGATTTAGAGAAGAGAGGAAACTATGCCGCAGTCATAGGAAATTATATGAAGCTTGCCTACCGCACATGGAACGCAGAGCACTATGTTAGTGATGAAGTCATCGTGCAAGATTTAGAAGCATTGAGTGATGGAAAGTTGATCTTATCCACTTCTTTGCTGGATAGATTACCTGCTAGCTCAAATAATAACAACAGCTCTCGAGGACGCAAGAAAGGCAGTTCCGTACAAACTAGAGATCATAGAGAAAACAACAAACGCGGACACTCCAATAATAAGAGAAATCACGGTAGAAAGAAAAGGTACAGTAGGTAAATATGCTTTCACCAAAATGGAAAACCCTTAAATCAGAATTCATAGCCGACCTGAAGATTTTCAAAGCTCGGTTCGATTACTTACTGAATCCACATACCCAAAAAGAAATCAAGGTTACTGTATTGGAGGCAAATGATGCCGCCAATGTAGTGGCTCTCAACTCAAAAGGCGAAATCGCACTGGTTCGCCAATTTAGATTTGGTTCACAAGAATATAGTCTAGAGATACCTGGAGGTTTTATGGAAGCTGGAGAGAATCCATTAGAGGCCATTCAGAGAGAACTCAGGGAAGAGACAGGCATGACCTCCCCTACTTGGGAACCCTTGGGTACGGTATTCTCCAACCCAGTTTATCAGGCTGCCAAAATCCACCACTTCGTAGCGCATGACGTGGTTCGCTCTACCGAAACCAACTTTGACGCAGAGGAATTTTTAGAAGTTTCCTTCTACAGTCCCGCTGACCTGAAGCAAGCCTTCGATGATAATTTGATCACTCATCCACATACCATCTCTGCCATTTGTAGATTATATAATGTGTTTGGCGCGGAGGAAGTGTAGTCAGCTTTCGTCTTATCCTATCCTCAGTGCGTCTGCTTTTCAATCCTGAATTTCAATTCAATTTTGTCGAGTACATCGTAAGCATTCTTTTCTTGTAGTAAAAGAATGCTACGGATTGATCCTCGGTTCCATAGATTTTGGTTACTTTAGATGTCATGACCCAAGATCAAATAATAGAAGTAGAAATTAAAGATAGCATAGCCTGCAAGATTGATATGTTTCAGTATAAGCTATCGGTGTATATCGGCGAAGGGAGTACGTTGCTAGATAAGTATCTAGCAGATAATAATATCCAATACGATAAAGCACTTTTTACTATAGCTGATATCAACTATCTAGAATATATAGTTGATTTCCATTCTTGGGCGCAAGTGGAAGCACTAAAGCAAATAAGTGAGGACCAATCTGTAGAGATAGCTGGCGAAATGTTAGGTACTTTTCATGAATTGACTGCGGACGAAATAGACATCCTTTACAAAAAAATATTAGAGAGTAGTACACTGGAAGCCAGCAAGATTGCCAAGGTGATGGGCAATAAAGACTTGGGAGAAATCAGAAAGATTAGATATAACGCGAATGCAGTGGTTAGAGGAACCTGGAGGGCTTCACCACCTTTCGTTCATACTAAGAATAATAAAATATATATCCCAAAACACAAAGCAGATACGATGCAGAAGGAGAGAACTTTAGTGATACAGTATAATGTCGTGTAGCACACTTCCTCAGAATAGTAATTACTGGCGGGGACGTTTTTTTTAACAATAAACAAAAACAATATGGGGCTAAGTATACATTACAGCGGAGCATTTAAGCAAAGTGAATCTCTCCAGGCCATGATAGAAGAAGTAAAAAATGTAGCTGAGGTATATAAATGGACGTATCATGTTTTTGAAGAAACGTTCAAGAGAGAAGAAATAGGGAAGGAGGAATATGGAGAGGATCTCTATGGGATATGCTTCACACCGACCAACTGTGAGACCGTCTTTTTCACTTTTCTATCTAATGGTAGGATGTCCAGTGTGGTCAATCTGCAAGCATTTAGAGGAGATAAAGAAAATGCGGAGTATGTGTACGAGGTATTCACTAAAACTCAATACGCGGGAGTAGAGATGCACAAACTCTTGATTCATTTATTTAAACATCTAAGCCAAAAATATTTTACCAACTTCACGCTGATAGATGAAGGTCAGTATTGGGAAACGGGAGATGAAAAATTACTAGCAGAAATATTTGAACGATACACTGATATGATAGAAAGTTTTTCATCCTCTTTAGAGATTTTTCCCAAATTAGAAGGAGAATCTTTTGAGGCGTATTTTGAAAGACTGCAGAATAGAATCATCGGTAAAAAAAGACAATAGTACTTGTAAAAAGTGGACTAGCTTAACTGTGAATCAATCTTGCTACTGTACTCTCTATTCCCAACAAGGGATATTAAACTCCATCCTTTCCCCACTTTTCATATCTGCCGAAAAGTTTTCTGAGTTGGCTTGTTTGTATAAGTTTTGGCCAGCATAGAAGTGCTGATTCACCTTATAGGTCTTCTTGAAAAAGTAATTGAATTCCTTGAATTTATTATTTTTCAATTTGCGTATTCTCAAGTGGTTTTTCTTGGCTTTGACGATGACGCCATCATAGGCATCTTTATATAAGTCTTGGCACAGTTTAGTAGCTCTTCGCTCCATTATAGCTTCTTGTCTAGCCTTCTCTTTGGAGTACTTTATCGCGTATATGCTAGAAGCCATCAAAACACCGCCCGCTATCAGTACCAAGGCGATACTTCTAAATTTTGACGGGCCAATAGTATTATTTTCCATAGATGTAAGATATAGAAAAGAAAATGTAAATTTTAAATGGGGCTCATATTCTGCGATAGATAATTTGAGGCATATAGTAGTCGACATAGTATTTAATGTTTTTTTCAAGATAGAGCATGACACTCATCAACGTCCTTGACCTAGATGTTTACATCATAGTTCGAAAGCAGGTTGTCTGAATCATTTTACTTTGTAAAGTATTCAATACATTTTTTTCTTGGGGATGGATTTCTTTTTGAAATTGATCATTCCTTTCTTGTATCTATATGCTTCAATACAGTTTAACGATCTTCATAGATTTATTACTTTGTAGCCTATAATGTGATTAAAGTGAAAGAGATACCTTTTTAAGGTAACTGCATAACTGTTTTTAGTCGTATATTAGGTGTAAATTCTGTTTGATAAATTTAATAAAACTTCATACCCAGGTTTACTCACTGGTAACTCATTTTCTCCAATGATAACTGTTTTAGAGTTGAAGGCGCTTACTTGTCTAAAGTTTATATAATAGGATTTATGAACTTTTAAAAATAAGGAGTCATTTAATTGCTCAGCAAACTTTTTCATGGTTGAACTCATTAAGTACTTATCATTACTGTTTGTATGAATGTCAATGTACCCATGATTCGCTTTAACATAAAGAATGTCTGATTTTTTTACTTTAAAGTAGGTACCTTTCTTTTTCACAAAAATATAATCGCGAATAAAAATCGTATTTTCATTAACATTACTAGTATCTTTTTTGTAGAATTTAAAAATTGCTAATTCAATTGCGTTAACAACTCCAATATAATTAGGTTTTAGAATATACGCATCTGGCAATGTTTTGAATGCTATATTCTTATCTTCAGGATATGAGGATATGTATATGATAGGTATGGATTCAATTGATTTAATATGCTTAGCAATATTTACTCCAGCCTCTTTGTCACCCGGCTCTCTGATATCAAGAATTGCAATATCAGGAAAATCACTTTGAATTGATTTTAGTGCTTCTGACTTGGAGGTAGTTAAGTTTAAATTGTAATACCCTTCCTTATTTAAATGAATTTTTAGTGCTTCAACTATAAATGGATCATCCTCCATGACTAGTATTTTCATGTTCATATTACTTTTTTGGAATGTCAATATTGAAAAAATTACCCTTTTCGGTAGACTCTATCGAGAACTTCCAGTTGCATCTATTGCAAATTAGGTTTATCATGTTTAAACCAAATGATTTTGAATTATGTAAGCCTAATGTATACTCAAAGGGTTTACCATTGTCGATTACACTTATTTTGGTAGTACCTTGATTTTTTGAAGTTGTTCTAATTTTCAGTGAGGGATTTGCGATATCTACAAAGGCATGTTTAAATGAATTTGTGATAAGTTCATTCACTATTATTCCTATTTGTTTAGCATCCCCAAAGCTGGGTTTGCTTTCTAAATCATCAGCTACTGAAATTTCAAGATCAACTTCAAAAATTTTATAGGCACTTTTTAGAGAATGGAGTCTATTGTTAATAAGCGAATGTAAGTACTCACTAAAACCAAGAGATGAATAATGGTACTCACTATATAATAATAAATGAATTTGTCCAAGTGAGCTTACTCTTTCCTTTACACTCGAAAGTATACTTTTTACATCTTCGTTTTCACTTTGACTTTGTTGAATGAAAATCATCGAGGCAACAGCCTCAAAATCATTCTTGACTCTGTGATTTATTTCTTCAGTCAATTGTTCTAGTTTTTCATTGATATTTCGCAGCTTTTTATTTTGAAAAGAATATATAGCCCATAATGCCAAGAGTAATAGAGATACCCCACCTAAACCCAATAAACCAATTTTTTGATTTGCATTAACCTGGTCTTTAAGTTTAAGTTCCAGTTCCTTTTGTTGGATTTTATTCTCTGTTATAGTTTGTTCATGATTAAATAATTTTGCTTCTGATTTTCTAAGATTTATTACAAGGGAGTCTTGTTCTTCGAAGGCCTTTTTTAAAAAGTAACCTGCCTTTTTATATTTTTCTTTTTCGAAGTAAACTTCTGATATTTTTTTATTTACATCTGGAGTCTCTCTGATGTTTAGGCTATCCATTAACTTTACTCCTGACTTTACTAGCTTATAAGCTTCATCGAAATTTCCTTTTTCATAGTGTAAGAAGCTAAGATTTATTAGCGACTTGCATTTACTAATAGGTACATTTGTATTTATAGCGCTGGCAAGTGCCTTTTTGTAATATACCATGGCGGAATCTATGTTGTTCACCTTGTCCTTATATAATGAGCCTATGTTGTTAAGCATTGTTGGCTTTGATCTAGGAGAGGCATATATATACGCTGAGTCGAAACTAGCAATTGATTTTTCCGCTTCATTTGTTTGATAGTACATTAATTGTAACCTTGAATAAGAATCACTAATTAATTGCGATAGGCCTAGTTTTTTGGCAGATAATAGAGAAATATTTAGGTACTTTTCAGCTTTTTGAAAATTTTTTAAAAGAAGATATATGTCACCTATGGATGCGCTGTTTAAATAGATTCCCCTTTCATATTGAATACTGTCAGCAAATTGATACCCCCTAATGGCATAGCCTAATGCAATGCTGTGCTTATTCAGATTTCTATAAGCGAACGCTAAGTTTCCTAAATCTTCTACGTAATACTTCCAGTCTTTAGTTAATGAATCTAAAAGAAGAACTTGTTCAATGTTTTCTATTGTTTTTTGAAAATCTCCATTACGATTGTAAATGCCAGCAAGATTTGTGTATACTGAGGCAAGCGCTGCTGTATCTTTTAATTCAGTTTGAATTTCAAGACTTTTATTTGAATATACTAATGCAATAGAATCATTGCCTATATTCTGATGCATTATAGAAAGGTCATTTTGTACGAATGCAATTTCTTTTCTAGTATTTTTTTTCTCGAATATAGCAAGGCCTTCTTCAAATTGCAGGATAGCATTATTATAATCACTATTATAATAATAATAAGTTCCAAAGCATCTATAGGCTCGCGCTAATCCAGAATCATATTTGAGTTTTGATGATAAATCTTTTGCTTCATTGGCATAACGAAGTGCCTTTTTATTGTCTTTACCTACTAAATTTTCAAAAAGAAGTATTAGTGTGTTCACATACGCAGTGTCACTTTTTGAACTATTTAATGAATTCTCGAGACTGTCAATATTGATGGTTTGAGCGACTAATTGAGAGGTAGTTACTACGAGGTGTGCACAACAAAGAAGTAGCAAACTTCTCACGGCGTTTTTCATATTATTGGTCTTTTGATACCCTAATAAAATGAAAAAAAAATTAAAAAAAATAATCTGAACTATTATTTTTTTTAACCAACTATATTTTCTTGCAAAATGCATTGTTAATCCACTAAATCATTATTTATTTCCATTCACTGATTTTGTTTTTTTGAGTCATAATAAGTTGACATTTTGTTTAGGATATAACTTGATTTAGTTTTCATGTATAAGAATATCAAGAGTAGAACTGGTATTAAAATATGGGCAATTTCAAAGACTAAGCTTGTAGTTTTTTATAGACGAGTTATTAAGTTAAAGCATGTCACTTTTTTGTTTTTACAGTTCACTGACTCTTACGGACACAATTGTTTTATTGTGTTGAGAAATAAAACGTCGGTAAGTATTGATTATTAAGTTTATAAAGAAAATTCAAAATGAAAACATTATCTAAAAGAGGATCTACGCTGTTCATACTTTTTTTCGCATCCTATTTGCTTTCTGCGCAATGTTCAGATGTATACATTTACAGAGTTAATAATTCTGTTTTGCAGAGCGAAAAACCAGTGTATATTTTCAATGATGGCCAACAAGTAGCAGTAGCCAATTTAGGCAGTAGATTTAAAACATCTATTTGTACACCAAGTGAATATGAGTTTGTAGTAAAAACTGACCCCAACAAAATGTCTATTATCAAAAAGACGATTCAGGTAGAGGACGGTAAAGAGTATTTTCTGAAAGTGTCTTGTACTTCGGTCGGGGAGTTAGTAACTATTGCTCAAAGACCAAATACAGAAGGAAGGAGAGAAGTAAATAAAAGTTCTAAGTTCAGAGGGCCAATTCAGACTTTTAACGTAGGCCAAAGTGCAGTGGTCGATAATACTCCAATAACAGGAAATTACCAAACCCCTAGTTCCAATCAGGTATTTCAAAAGTCGCATACCATACATGGATTTAAGTTTGACGTCGTCAATGTTATCAAGGCTGGGGATATGTTGCGGATGGAGTACAAAATTACCAACATGACAGGTAATGATAGGAGATTGTATGCAAGTAATCGAGAATGTGCATTCTACGACGATAAGGGGAATTTTTATACTCCTAGAACTATTTGTATAATGACTAATTGTAGAGAAGATAGAAAAATTTTAAGTTCAGAATCACAGAGGTATATCAATGGGCAAATTTATATTCCAAATAGTGCATATTCAGTCATTCCTTATGGTATTCCTGTGACAGGATCAGTAGAGTTTAGAGGACTAAAAAATCAAGCTACTAAATTTGTCAGAGGTGGCATCAATATTCGATCTGAAGATAAATCAAACCAGAATGATTTTGTTGAGTTTAAGCTAGAGTATAACAATATTTTTTTTCCAACAGGTATTGATCCCAATAATCCGAATAACCGACAACTAGGTCTTGTCGAAATAGAGGCTCAAGATGGTCAAAGAGTTCCGGAAGGGGCGAAGGTTAATTTTAAATTCAAAAATAAATCGCAACAAGAAGCTTTACTTTCCATTAAATCAGCAATTGCTTATGATGAACAGGGGAGTCCAAGTGAATTAAAAGGGCTTGCTTTCGGGAACACTAACATAGATAGAAATCGTTACCGAAGAAGCTACACCGTGCCTCCTTCATCTGATACTTCTTTTGATATACTTTTTGCCCCTCTTAGCTCCTCTACAAAGAAGTTCTCAAGGATAAAAGTACATTTTGAAGGCTATGAGCTACAGTGGGATAATATAAGTTTATCTGGGCAAAGTTGGTCAAGTAGTAATCCAACACCTACTAGTGCAAGCAATACAAGCAATTCTATAAGTGCAAATCATACAAATGATAGCTTCATATCGAAGAATGGAAATTATATAAACTATCGAGACTTCTCAACGGGTATTAAAAATAATGTACGTGTTACAGGAAAGAAAATAATTTTAGAACAAATTAATTTCAACACTGGCAGTGCAGAAATATTAGACAACTCTATTCCTCAATTATCTGAAGTGGCTTCCCTTATGCTAAGCAACTCTTATTTAAAAATGGAGTTTTCTGGACACACTGATAATGTAGGAGATGATACGAACAATATGTTACTTTCTCAACAAAGAGCAGATGCTATTAGATATTATCTCATACAGCAAGGGATAGACCCCTCTCGAATTATCAGTGTAGGTAAAGGAGAAAATGAGCCCCTAGAAAGTAATCAAACTGAAACTGGTAGAAGAAAAAATCGACGTGTAGAAATTAAAGTGCTGGAGTAGGTACTGTATTGCAGCAATCAAATATTGAAGTTGTATTGCAGTCTTCAAAAAACCAAAATGAATCATGATGATAAAGGATAGTTATAAAAATCGGGGGGATGACGAATTCGTACCAGATCTAAAAAAGTATGACTATAGTAAAGTGGAAGATATCGCTGGCGTGGAGTATAAAAACGCAATTATATTTACTGCGGTATATATTCTTCTACATCTTTTTGCAAAAAACATTTTAGGACATATCTCTTTTCTATGGATTGCAAGCACGACAACGTTAAGCGTAGTTATATGGGGATATTTCAAAAAATATTTTATTGCTACAAATGATATTGTAACTAGTAAGTGGATAAATTGGATTGTGTATGCATATATCGCTTACGGTCTTTTGAGTCTATTTTCGATAATGTGTTTTGATTTTGAAACCGCCCTTGAATTTTCACCGAAGGTTTTTGAAAAAATTGTACAAGTGTTTATTTACTTGTCTTTTATCCCCCTTATCCTTATATTTTTTTCTGCTATAAAAATAAATAGTGCAAATAGACGCCATTCTTTCCCACTTAAACGGATTGCATTTTCTTCCATGTTTTTTATCCCCTTGTATATGCTGCTATCTGTTATTGAGCAAATGCCAATATTCAGTCAAGCTATTTATCTATTAAATATCTTAATTAGCCTATTACAGTATGTGTTTGGAATGGAGGGGGATGGGGCTGAAACTTTTGCTCAATTTCAGGTTGGTTTCTATGGAAATGTAATTTTGATGATTCCATATTATTTCTTGCTGTATCATTTTTATAGAGCTAATGAGGACGATGCCACTCCAGATTATTAAAAGTCTTTTATGCTTGAATAGCACATGCAAGACTTGTCAGTAAAAGAATCTTATTCTGTAAATAATACAACACAATAAATTAGAAGCTATGAAAACTTTACAAGGATTGTTGTTTTTTGTTTTAACTATTTTCTCTTGCAGCTCAGGTGTTGAATCCGGAGCCGTTAGGGACTATAGCGGCACACCCTTATACAATGGAGAAATAATATTTTTAAACAGCGCTGATATGTCAGGTTTAAACATGAAACAGCTATCAGTACCTTTTTCTTCAATATCAGAGTCAGTATTAGGGGGCAATAAAATTTTAAGCAATAAAGAAGAAAATTGGAGTCTTTATGAATGGGAAATAAAAGCAATGGCTGACCATAGAAGAGCATCCAACGATGAAAAGATAGGCGTGAAGCTTCAATTTATTTGTGACTATATGGAATTAATTGATCTTGAATTAGTTGAACTTTTACAAAAAGAAAAAATAGAAGAATTCAAAAAATTATTGAAAGAAAAAGCGGGCGAAGAAGAATACTCAAAAGCTCTAGAGTTTAATGTAGAGCTTATGAAAAACGCATTATACTTGCATGTGACCAATGGAAAAATTGGTGGCAAAGAAAGTGATAATAAACGAATGGGCAAATATAAATATTTAAAAGAAAACTGTCCAAAGTATAGACAATTTATGGATATCGTTGAACATAGTAAGTTAGAAAATATTGAGGGAAAGGTGTCAAATATTGATGATTTAAATAGTGCTGTAGAGTTCATTAAGAGGGCAAATGTAGCTGTAACCTACTTGCCACTAGAAAAAAGAAACGGTATGTTAGCAGATGCAATTTGCCAGCTAATTTGCAAAGCTCCAGATATTAGTGAAATAGATAATATTTTAAAATGGTCATTGAGGGAAAATTTGCATATTCAAAAATTTGAAGAATTGGATGATTTTATTTTTAAAAGAAAACTAAAGGAAATAGGTTTAGCAAAAAATTTCCAAGAGGAACGCTTATTTCGTAAAGTACTAATGAAGGCTTGTCCTGCTTATGATGACTGGGTAGAAAGGAGATATTACTTATACGAAAACATTGCTGCACCTAGCCTTGCTAGCATTGGTTTATCTGGGCCTCTCGGTATTGATAATTCCTTCACCCCACCCTCTTCTATTCAATTTGATAGTATAAGTCAGCTTCAAAATTATTTTGTACAGATAAATAAAGACTGGAAAAAAAATGCTCAGGATATGCTGCAAAAAAATATTAGAGATGATGAAAGAGCTCAATGGGCTATTCAGCAAACTTGTAATATATTGGAAAATCTAGATCTTAGTTATGCACAAAAAGATGAGTTTGGGGCTTGGCATAATACGGCTAGCATTAATTATAAATTAGGCGTAGAGAGTCCACAGGATATAAAGATTTTGATATATGGACAAATGCTAGCATTTTTTGATTCGTTTATTAAGGAAGGACAATGTTTTAATATACCGGATAAGAGAGGGTTTAGAAATAATTTCAAACTTGGATATGTTCGGAATAGTAGAGAAGTAAAGAGGGTATTACAAAGTATGGAATCGTGTGGGATATGGGATGAGTTAGATTCTATTGTCGATAAAAATGCTTTAGCTATTTCAAAGGAATTTTATGTGCCAATTGAGAAACATTGAGCTTACTAAAATATTTGAGTTTTGCTTGCATGTGTTATTGAGGATATTCCTTTTTTTTGCTTTTCATTCGCGACGGCGCTTGCGCCCAAAGCGAGTAGCTCGAAGAGCGCAAGAACAAGGGGGCGACGCGGTATCCTGATTTTTTTATCAGGATAATAGCAGAGCACCCGGTCACGCCAGCGGCCGTGATGGTCCCACCACAGCATCCGAGTAGGTTACTTGCACAGCCTATTTTTTGAAGTATCCGATGCGGCTTCCTTTCTTGATGATGGCGCCCTTTCGAATCACAATGATGCCGTCTCTGATGATGTATTCTTTAGTTTCCGTGTCTTTTAGTTTTCGATGACCGATAATTTTTACACTGTCGGAGATGCGGCAATCTTTATCTAGGATTGCATTTTCAATTTTGCAATTTTTGCCAATGCCCATATTGACGATTTTATCATTCTGGATGACTTCGTAGGGCTCATAGGAGTCATTACCAAATACGATACAGTTTTTGAGGGTAGAATTTTTACCAATTCTAGCACGGATACCTATGACACTTTTCTCAATGCTCTTGGCGTTGATGATGCCACCTTCAGATAAGACGACACGATTGATAACTGTGCCGAAGAGTTTGGTCGGAGGCAGCATACGAGGATGCGTATAGGTCATATTGTTGACGTCGTGCAGATTGAATTCTGGCAAATTACCTGCTAGGGCGATATTGGCTTCGAAAAAAGAACGTATCGTCCCAATGTCTTCCCAGTAGCCCTCATAGTCATAGCTAGCCACCTTCTTGCCAGAAGCTATCATTTTAGGTATAATCTCCTTGCCAAAGTCCGTCGCCTGTGGATATTTGTCAAATACCTTCTGCAGGGCTTCCTTATTGAAGATGTATATACCCATAGAAGCGAGATAGTGTTTGTCTTGCTTTTTAGCATTAGCACTTACACTAGACTTCCAATTTTTGAGGACAGCTTTTTTGGGCTTCTCTATAAAGTCATCAATAAAGCCCGCTTTATTTACTTTCATGATACCAAAGCCAGTAGCGTCTTTTGCTTTTACAGGAATAGAGGCAATGGTGATATCTGCCTTAGAGGCATTATGATATTCGTTGAACTCTTTTAAGTCCATCTGGTACAATTGATCTCCACTGAGAATCAAAATATTTTTATAGTCATACTTGCGCAGGTGTTTCATGCACTGACGAACCGCATCGGCAGTTCCTTTGAACCAGCCTTCCTGTTCATCGCGCGTCTGCTCTGCTGCTAGAATATCAACAAATCCTTCTGAAAAAATATCGAAGTTGTAGGTGTTTTTGATATGCTGATTGAGCGATGCACTGTTGAACTGGGTGAGCACAAAAATTCTGTGTACCCCTGAGTTGAGACAATTAGAAACTGGTATGTCAATCAGCCTATATTTTCCACCTAATGGTACAGCTGGTTTAGACCTTTTGTCGGTCAAAGGATAAAGGCGAGTTCCTGCTCCTCCACCTAAAATGAAACAAATCATGTCTGATTTCATAACTATTATTTCAGAAGTTTATCAACCCTATCGTAGAGTTCTTATTTTTTAACGTAAACTTTACTTCAAAGTTCGATATAGCTCGGCATACTGAGTAGCAGAGTTTTTCCACGAAAAATCAAGATTAGCCACGTATTTTCGCAACCTTTTCATTTCTTTTTTATCCGTATATAGCACCGCTGCTCTTTGTATCGCATCATAGGCGTTGAATACATTTGCTTTGTGAAAACAGATACCATAGCCATCTTCCTTTTGAATATCGATCACCGTATCTCTGAGTCCTCCTACACTATGCACTATAGGTATCGTTCCATAGCGCATCGCGTACATCTGATTGAGACCGCATGGTTCTACCTTACTCGGCATAATGATGAAATCTGAACCTGCGTATAATTGATGTGCCAGTGTCTCATCATACCCTATGTGAACATGCACATTTTTGGGATGCATCTGCTGTACATTGCTTAATAATTGTTGCGTATCCTTGTTGCCTGTACCTAGAACCAGAAGGTTTACATCTTGATATTTATCTAGATATCTACAGAATAAATCGGGTAGGAGATGTGCCCCTTTTTCATAGGCAAGCCTACCGATGAAGGTGATCAGCGGGAGAGACAGGTCGATGTCAAATTGCTTGCAGAGTGCTTTTTTGTTGGCGCTCTTAAAGACAGACAAATCTTTTTTTAGCACCGTATCTATGAGCTTATCCTCCTTTGGATCCCAAACGCTAACATCAATACCATTGATGACCCCCTGGGATTTACCAGCCTCATGCTCAAACAAAGTTTCCAAGCCATTGGACGAATACCGTAGTTCATCCATGTAGCCAGGAGATACCGTCGTCAGTTTCCAGCAGCATTTTACACCACAGGCCAAGGGATTGATCTGCTCATTCCACTCTAGGAGGCCCTTTGCGTTCATGTCATATCTTGGTATCAGATAGTTGTATTCCCAGTCAAATGAGCCATGATAGGCGCCATTATGGATGGTGAAGACGGTTGGTACTTTACGGAGCTTTTGATAGTCTACACAGTGGTTCATCATAAACGGCAAGAGTCCAGTATGGTGATCATGACAGTGTAAGGACTTCGGGAAGTGTCGCATGGTACTGACCCATTCGAGTACTGCAGTCTGAAAAACAATATTGCGCAGATAGTCATCGGTATAGCCATATCCAGTCTCTTGATCTATGTAGATACTCTCTCTGTCAAAAAGTCCAGGTATGTTTATGACATAGAGAGGGTGCTCCTTTAGGTCCTGATATGCCTCTATTGAAAATGGATAGCTATCCCGTTTTATCTTTACGTTTCCTTTGTATAAACAGGCCCACTGCTGTGCCTTTATCCAAGCAGTATTATGCTTAGGGATGATTACGGCAGTGTTCAGTTTATTTTCATTTAAGTACTTTGGCAAAGCACCTACTACGTCAGCCAAGCCACCTGCTTTTGCAGCGGGGTAGTATTCTATGCTGACATGCAATACGTCTAATTGCTTCAAAATTTAGATTTCGTTTTGACCTGTACCATTATGGACGGGTGAATAATGAAAAAAGTCCTTGGTAGAAAACATCATCAGTATATATACTCTGTGGCTTCAAGACTATTCGCAAGGTGGCAAAATAAGCAAAACAGCAGGATTATAGTATATTCACGGCACCTTATCTTGTGTATTTCATGAAGCCAACTAACAAAGCATATATAGAGCTGCACATCGCAGTATTCCTCTTTGGATTTACAGCCATCCTTGGGGATCTTATTACACTATCAGCTACAGTACTCGTATGGTGGCGGGTATTGATTACTTGTATCAGTTTATTTTTTCTACTTCGCTTTGGTAAGAGGATGACGAAACTGAGTGGTAAGATGATCGCGATACTTTTTGGTATAGGAGTGTTGGTCGCCTTGCACTGGGTTACCTTTTTTGGCGCCATCAAGTACAGCAATGCCTCTATCGCCTTGATTGCCCTTGCGACGGCTTCTTTTTTTACAGCGTTCATGGAGCCCCTTATGCTCAAGAAGCCGATAAGTAAGGTGGAGATCATCCTAGGCGTAGCCATCATCCCTGGCATGGCCCTTGTCGTCAAGAACATCGACTTGAGCATGTATATGGGCATTTATCTTGGCTTGATATCCTCCATCTTAGCTGTTACTTTTTCTATCCTCAATAAAAAATATATAAACGATGCAGACCCCATGACAATTACCTTTATAGAGTTGGGTTCAGCCTGGTTATTCCTTTCCGTATGTTTGCCTTTTTTATTTTGGTTTAGCGAGAAGCCTGTTTTATTTTGGCCCACCAATTCGGACTTATTTTATTTGCTCATATTAGCGCTGGCCTGCACCACTTTGGCCTACATTTTATCCCTGCGCGCGCTCAAGCACTTAACGGCATTCGCCACCAACCTGACCATCAATCTCGAACCTGTCTATGGCATCCTTCTCGCCTGGCTCATCCTACAAGAAAATGAGGAGTTGAATGATGGTTTTTATGTTGGTTGTGGATTGATCGTGTTAGTGGTATTCGCGTACCCATTTTTGAAGAGGCTCTTTAAGTAAATTCCTTCAAAGCATCAGACCACTTTTTTAATTGTGATTTTTATTTGGGAGTGCCGCCACTCCTAGAAAATCGGAGGGCGTCGTGTCGTCCACTACTACCCCGAAGCCAGCGCCCGAGGCCTGACTCATTTCGGGATACCGCTACCACCACTCACTTCTACGCGGCAAGGCCCCGACATTTCTTAGGGCTATGTCGGGACAAGCCTTGTCGAGCTACACACCTGCGGTGCTCCGCGAACATGCAGCTAGGTAAATTTTAGCACTTTACTTTTAAATCGTTCTTAAGTTAGCGTGTGAGGTATACGAACTGGCTGATCGAAAATGCAGAAAATTGATAATCAATCATTTATGAAGTTAGGTTCCATTATTTTAGCAAAGTGCTAACTATAATATCGTGCTAATAAACAGATTTAAAGCAGGATTTGTCAAAAAAGTGGCAAAAATGTTTGGCAGTTTAATTACTTCACTCTAAATTGGTGAACCAATTTTAAAAATAGACATTTTTTTGTAGCCAATTGGCTGTCAAAATCAAGCGAAACCAAGTCTTCAGAATGTTAAGTTATAGGTCCGATTCCATAGCACTTATTGAGCACTTCAGTTTAGTAAAAGGAGCATATCCATAGGTAACAACGTTATAGAAATAACTCAGGTTTTTAATAACTGAGCGTTTTTACACAAATTAGCTTTTATATATTAACTAATCATATTATTCAAATAAATAGAAAAAGTAACTAACATGAAAAATTTATTACTCAACTTGAACAAGAATATCTTTCTAGCGATGGCCTTGTTTCTTTCATTAGCAGTGATTACCTCTTGTGGTGATGATGACGATGGTAATGGTGGGACTACTCCTCCAACTACAGAAGACCCTTCTATGGTAAATGCTAATTTCACATCTCAGGTAGATGCTGAAAATTCTTTGACTTACAACTTTACTAACAACTCTGTTGTAAACGGTATTACGGATACAAGTTTTGATTCAGCTTGGGATTTTGGAGGTGATGGTACGTCTACAGAAGCTAGCCCATCATTTACATTTTCTGCTGAAGGAACATATACAGTGACTTTGACAGTAACTGCATCAGATGGAGAAGTAGGAACAGCTACGGAGACAATTGAAGTTACAGCTCCAAGAAACAGGTATGCGGTTATTACTGATACGAAAGATGATGATACAGGAGAACTTAGATTATCTGTAGACTCTATCGCAGTTGGAAGACTTACATGTATGTACCGTGTGGCTGAGGGGCCAGGTATGGATATTCAGGATGGTTTTGTTACGGTAAATGGTAGATCAACAACTGGTGATTTTGCTATCGTTGAAGTAAGACTTAAGGATAACGCTCCTCACGAATTTAGAGAAGGAGCTTCTGATGAAACAATTGCTGATGCAAATTTCCCAGAAGGTGCTCCAGATGTATGGGTACCTGTTGAGGTTAGCTGGACTTCTGACGGAGTTGGTACTCCATTGTATACTGTAGTTATCGGTGGTCAAACAGTTATTACTGATGCTATTAGTACTACTAACGGTGGTGACGGAGATGTAGAAGGTCACTTAGCGGCTACTATTGATGGTGCAGCTAATTTCCAGTGGAAGTATGCTTCTAACTCTACAGTAAGTGATGGAGTATATCACGTAGATGATATCGTTGTCTATTCTTCTGATTCAGGATCTGAAACTATTGTTTTTGAAGATGATTTTCAAGGAAGAACTGCTGGTGAGGATTTGAATCCTGAGATTAATCTTGATTCTCCATATCATCCAAATAGCTCAGATGCTTCAGTAGGAGAAGATCAGTAATCTACTAATCGCTATATAATTATTAGGATAGGATTTGCTCCTATCTTCAAAGGGAGGAGTGTCTGTGCAGGCATTCCTCTTTTTCATTTTAGGCATCTATTTTAGGGATGTTCAGAAGTAAGAGAAGAACCCCGGCAG
>CAKZVJ010000007.1 GCA_937923345.1 uncultured Saprospiraceae bacterium | reverse complement strand
CATTGAAAATTATTTATCCTTTTCCGGCTTCACCTCCTTCACAGCATCATTCAAGTCCTTAGTTGCTTTTTCCAATTCTTTGACTTGCTTGTCTTTTTTGGATCGAGAACGCCGCGTCTTTTTGGCTTTGACTTCCTCTTCCATATTTGGCGCTTCTTCAGATGCCGGGGCTTTCTCCGTGAAGGTCAAACCATTTTTATCAGTCCCGATATAAATCTTGTCCCCATCAACATAATTACCACCAAGTACTTCTACAGCAAGCGGATTGACGAGGTATTTTTCAATAGTACGCTTTAATGGTCGTGCCCCAAACTGAGGTTCATAACCCAATTCCACCAAGTAGTCCTTTGCACTTTCTGTCAGTTCTATAGTGATGCCTTGACGCGCTAGATTCTTGTGCACTTTTCGCATCAAGATGTCGAGAATTTTTTTGATCTCCGCCTTACTTAAAGGTAAAAACATAACCTTTTCATCGATACGATTCAGAAATTCAGGACGAAGATTTTCTTTCAAGGCTTCAAAAATCTCTTCCTTAGTCGTTTCTAAAATATCCTTACGGTGTTCATCTCCAAGAACATCAAGATCTTCAAAATTTTCCAGAATAATCTCCGCTCCCATATTGGAAGTCATGATGATGATGGTGTTTTTAAAATCAGCGACCTGACCTTTATTATCGGTCAGGCGGCCATCATCTAGTACTTGCAGCAAAATATTAAATGTATCGGGATGCGCTTTTTCTATCTCATCCAATAAGACGATAGAGTAGGGCTTCCTACGTACCGCGCTGGTCAACTGACCACCCTCATCATATCCGACGTATCCAGGAGGCGCACCTACTAGTCGAGAAGCTGCATGCTTCTCCTGATACTCCGACATGTCTATCCGCGTGATGGCCTTGTCATCATCAAAGAGTACCTCTGCCAAAGCTTTTGCCAATTCTGTTTTACCAACCCCAGTTGGGCCCACAAAAATAAAGGAACCTATCGGCTTCTTAGGATCTTGCAATCCCGCACGAGAACGCCGCACGGCATCCGATACCGCTTTCACGGCTTCATGCTGCCCGATCAATCGCTTGCCAATTACATCTTCTAGCTTGAGTAATTTATCCTTCTCCGATTGCATCATCTTTTGCAGCGGGATACCAGTCCACTTGGCGACTACTTCCGCCACATCATTGCTGGTCACGGCCTCATTGGTAAATCTTTTTTCTTCAGGAATTTCATCAAGACGTTTATTTGCTGCATCCAGTTTTTCCTTCGCCTCTTTTATTTTACCATAGCGCAGGGTAGCTACTTTTTCATAGTCGTCGTCGCGTTCCGCTTGGTCTGCTTCGACCTCTAATTTTTCTACTTCCTTTCGTAAGGCGGACAGTTCATCCAAGATGCCTTTCTCCGTTTTCCATATCGCTGATACGGATTCCAATTTTTCTTTTTCATCGGCGATGCGCTTATTGATGGCATCTAGTTTTGCCGTATCCTTTTCTCGTTTGATGGCCTCTTTTTCTATCTCTAACTGGCGCACCCGTCTATCTTGCTCGTCTATTTCATCCGGTAGCGAATCCAATTCTAGTCGCAATCTGGCTGCCGCTTCATCGATCAAGTCAATGGCCTTGTCCGGCAAAAATCTATCGCCTACATATCGATTAGACAACTCCGCCGCTGCGATCAGTGCCTCATCCAATATCTCTATCTTGTGATACACCTCATATTTTTCTTGTAGTCCTCTCAGGATAGAAATGGTGTCTGCTATACTCGGCTCTTCGATGACTACCGTTTGAAAACGACGAACGAGCGCCTTGTCTTGTTCAAAATATTTTTGATATTCATCTAGCGTTGTCGCCCCTACCATACGCAGTTCCCCACGTGCGAGGGCAGGCTTCAAGATATTGGCCGCATCCATGGCGCCCTTGCCGCCACCAGCACCGATGATATTGTGAATCTCATCAACAAATAAAATCTTCTCTCCATTCGATTCCGTCACCTCTTTGATGATGGCCTTGAGTCGCTCTTCAAACTCCCCTTTGTATTTTGCTCCCGCTACTAGCGATGAAATATCCAGCGCATAGATTCGTTTGGTCTCCAAACTTTCTGGCACGTCATTATTGACGATACGCCAAGCGATACCTTCTATGATAGCCGTCTTACCCACACCCGGTTCCCCGATGAGCAAAGGATTATTTTTCTTACGTCGAGACAAGATGTGCAGCACACGACGTATCTCTTCGTCCCGACCTACGATAGGATCCAGTTCTCCAGACTCCGCTCTATCGTTTAGACACACCGCAAATTTTTCCAACACATTATATCCCGTTTCAGAAGTTTGCTCTTTGACAGATTTTCCTTTACGCAATAGTTTGATAGCCTTTTTTAGTCCCTCTTCAGTAGCGCCAGATTCACGCAGTATATCCCCCGTCACATCCGTACCATCGAGCAGCCCTAGGATCATAAGCTCCAAGGAAATATAATCATCATCAAACTCCTTGCGCATCCCTTTGGCTCTGCTGAGCGCGAGATTGCACGCCTTGGTTAGGTGCTGCTTGGTATCCCCTTTGACCACCTTATGCTTCGCTACCTGCGTCTCCAATTTCTGGCGCAGATCATTCATATTCACGCTCATCTTCTCAAAAAGAAAACGACTGATATTCTCATCGATATCCATGATGCCCAGCAGCAGATGATAGGTGTCAATAGACTTATGGTGTTTATTTTTTCCCATCGTCTGCGCCTGCAGAATCGCATCTTGCGCCTTTATTGTAAAATCGTCGTACGTCATATTTGTGCTACCTCATTTTGATTGACTAAAGATAATTTTTTTTGCCAAAACCTATAGCCAAGATTGCTCCCTTATCTACGTTAAAATCATATTTTGGATTGAATACTAGGGAGAATAATATTTTGGGGCCATTCCGACGAAAAGGTCGGAACCGCGCTATCCATGACTGCGCTGTCGCTTCGGTGCTCCGCACTGCATGGGCCACCCGCCTAGCTGAGCGCCCATGCCTCATTCCTATCCCTTGTCCGTTTTC
>CAKZVJ010000006.1 GCA_937923345.1 uncultured Saprospiraceae bacterium | reverse complement strand
ATATTGCATAATGATTATAGGACATCCCCAATCAATAATGGTTAGCGAATACCTTCGCTGACCATTATTGATTGGGGTCGTGTCATCCGTTCATACTCGGCAGCCTGGAGCTGGATTCAGGATAGTCGTTACTAGTATCATACGATCCGTCGTATCTCCTTCCTTCATGTCATCTCCAGACTACCTCATACCACTTCTACCACTTGTCCAGTAGCTACTACTCATTATAATATCATCGAGTGATTGTGATTAAAGTATAAATAGAATTTGGATGTCAATGCCCCTTGATGTATTTTTAGCATAGTGTACTAAACAATGTTTAGGGTATCGTTATTTATTATTCTATAAGTGTAGATACAGCAGCTTCAAATACAAAATGCAGAAAAAGGATGAATCAAGAACAGATAGCTGATAGACTCAAGGCAGAAAAACAAGCCATTCAAGATTGTGAGTCCATACCTATACACGATATAGGTTATATTCAACCTTTTGGATATTTGATGGCGGTAGACATTAAGTCTAATAATATTATTAGTGTTTCTGAGAATATTGAAGAAGCCCTTGGTCTAACAGTAAGAGAGGTTTTAGGAGTTAATTTTGAAAAAATTCTCTCCCGTGAACTTATACATCAATGCAAGAATGCGCTAGCCCATAGTACCATCAGAGATCAGCGAGAGTACGTAGGCCGTTTAGTCCATGGAGACGTGACATGTGATGTTTTCGCTTATGCAGAAAATGAACGCCTCATTTTAGAATTACAACCTGCAGCCCAAAAACGAAGCGCTAATCTTAAGATGCTCGAAGGCCTGCATCAAATAGTTTCTCGATTGAGTACCATTACAGACGAGCAGACCTTATTGGAGAGAGTGGTTCTTGAGTTGCGTGCTTTATCAGGTTTTCATAGAGTCAAAGCATATCGTTTTCTAAGTGATGGAGCAGGAGAGATCGTTGCTGAATCACGAGAACCTCAAGTCGACTCTTTTTTAGGTCATCGCTTTCCAGCATATGATATTCCAGAAAGTGCACGAAGACTTTATGAGACAACGCCTATTCGAATCATACCTTCAATCAATGCAAAGCAAGTAAACCTTGTTTCCCATGATTCTGAATTGGAACCTCTCGATTTGTCTCTTGCTTTACTGCGAGGCATCGTCCCTGTTCATATGATGTATTTGCAGAACATGGGAATAGGTGGAACACTTAGCCTGCCGATTACCATCAATGGTAAGATGTGGGGACTTTTTGCATTTCATCATATGAGCGAAAAAATGCTGAGCTCCGACAAATTAGTAGCGCTAGAGATGCTCGGTAGTTCTATTTCCTTGATTTTAAATTCTATTTTGTTTAAGAAAAGAACAAAATTTATCTCTGAATGTACACGCGTAGCTTCGACACTTTTTGTGCAAGATGATAGTATCCTTGGATTTTCTTCCTACTGGGAAACAGCTAGAACAGAATTAGCTACACTTGTCAATTGTGACGGTGTTGCATTACTAAATGCGGATCGATTTGATAGTTATGGGATATGCCCTGATGAAAATCTGACTAGAAAGTTATGTAGTCAGCTTGATGGGATCATTAAAGTAGAAGGTACAATTCCAAAGCCGATAGGGATTGATTCCATTGGGTCAAAGTTTCAAGATTTAGATTGTGGAGACGTTGCGGGCGTGCTGGCCATACCTAAGCCTGCTTCTTCTTATGATTATCTTTTGTACTTTAGAAGAGATGCAAGCAAAACGATTCGCTGGGCTGGTAAACCAACCAAAGAAATACTAAAAACGGAAGATGGATTTAGGCTGACACCTAGAGGCTCATTTTTAGAATATAAAGACTTGAAGAAAAATACGTCTGATACTTTTGACTCTAATGATATGCTCATGGCGGAGTCATTGCAAGACGCATTGTCAAAAGTGTTGTCAAATTTTGTAGTTCAATCTAAGCATCGTCAACGAATGGGCTTAGTCATTCGTGAACTCAATCATCGGGTACGAAATATGTTGGCTTTGATAGGTTCTATCATTACACAAACGAAGGGAGCTTCTCACAATATTGAGGACTTTGTAGAGACCCTCGAGGCTAGGCTATTAGCTTTATCGGAAACACAAAAGCTATTGACAGAATATGATTGGGAAGAAGTCGATATTCAAGTTCTCTTTGAGCACGCTTTGATACCTTATCGAGATTATCTAGGAAAGCGACTATTGCTAAAAGGGGAGGATATTTCTTTATCGCCTCCTATGGCCTCTTTGCTAGCGCTCATATTAAATGAGCTTGCTTCCAATGCCAGTAAGTATGGTGCATTGTCAAATGCTGAAGGGCAAGTAAATCTTTCTTGGGCATATAGCAAAGGTGCGCTTAATATAACATGGACCGAACAGAGAGGACCAGAGGTAGAAGAACCTACTAGACATGGATTTGGAAGCACACTTATCAAAGAGGCATTACACTATGAGTACAATGCAAAGTGCACTCTTGATTTTGCTCCAACTGGCGTGATTGCTCATTTTACCATCCCAGTCGAATACAAACAAGGCGGTAAGGTAAATGTGGTAAATAAAATTACGCCAGTAACAATAGAACCTGTTTCGCTCCCGTCCTTTGTTGCCTTGGTGCTGGAAGATGATTATATAATATCCAAAGAAATGAAGAGCCATCTAAATCTTCTTGGCGCTTCTCGGGTAGATGCGGCGCCTACTTTAGAATCTGCCGAAGAGTGCATAGAAAAAACGCAATATGATATTGCTTTTTTAGATGCTAATATACATGGAGAAAATAGTTTAGGTATTGCCGCTCTTTTAGAAAAAAAGAGAATTCCCTTTATATTTGTCACAGGTTATGGCAGTAAAGATCAAGAATTAAATGGTACTGCTTGCCTTGATGTTTTGGCAAAACCAGTAAGCAAATCGCAATTGCTTACTGTCCTACGATCAGTTAACATAGATGTAAAAAATGGATAAAAAGAGATCTGTACTTATTTTTGAAGATGACTTAGATTTGGCCATGCAATGGGCACAAACTTTTAGAGACAAAGGCTTAATAGTTCATCATGCTATCACTGTTGATGAAGCCGTAACGTATTGCAATCAATTTCAATTTGATATTATCGTGATGGATATATTTTTAGCCGACGACGAGGGCAATTTGTTGCCTAGAGGTGGGCTGACACTAATGAGTTATTTAAGAAATACCTCTCTTAACAAAATTCCAGCTTGGGGAGTCACAGTGCCCGTTATTGTTGTCACAGCTGCTTCTGCGAATTATGGTTTTGATCCATTTTTGAATACAAAAGCAGTGGGTGGCTCGCTCGGAGTAGAGGTTTTGAGAAAGCCATTTTTACCAGAATTTCTTTACTCTAAAATACAGAGTCTAATAGATGAAAGTATGTAATACTATTGTATAACTTTTTAATGAGTAATTGGGATGAGAAATTTATTAGACATGATGAGGCAAGAAACTACCGAGTTGCATCATGCGCTTCATGAGCATCCCCTACTTATGTCTTGCCAGCAAGGGACTATGAATAAAGCAGAATATGTACATCTAGTCTCGTCCTTTTATAAGCCTTGGCAGCTACTTATTCCCTCCATTGATCAAGTACCAATCAATTCTCTGGTTCCAAAATTACATGCTAGAGCAAACGCCATTCGAGATGACTTGAATTTCCTTCATGTAGAAAAAAGTATTGTTGAAATTGGGATCCCAGTATCTACACTTAGTAAAGATAAGCTTCTGGGGATGTGTTATGTTTTGATAGGCTCTAGCCTGGGAGCGTCGATGTTATGTGCAAAGATTAAAGACACCCTAGGAGATGTACCGATGTCCTATTTATCCATGTCCCCAAAAGAAGCTGGCTGGCCAGAATTGGTGGGTGCATTACGCTCACTAGATGTAGAAAAGTTTGCCTCTGCACCCGCAGCAGCTTGCGATACCTTTGCGCTGATTGGCAAAGAATTGTCTAAATTAAATCTTGTTAATTAAACTAGTAGTGTAGTCTAGATACGTTCGCAATTCTCGCTCAAAACTTGTCAACGTTACAGTTCACCGTATAGATATATCCGCTCTGCCGTTGGCGTTTTGACCCCGCTACTTTGCCCCAAGGAGATGGAAATAGCTTCCGCGTTTTCAATAAAGCGAACGGGTATGAGTGTGGCGCTAGGAATATCTATGCTCTCCATTTCTATGGCCTCATCATTGACATGGGCCCATAACTGATACTGCATATCAGCGCCAGTCCTTGGCAATTTTGAAATTGCGAGGTAGGCCACTCTTAATTCACTATTAGAATAAAGAACTGCTTTTGCATTTTCGGCTAGTGGAGTTCCATTCAATATAGTCTGCAGAGTGCTTCGATGTCTCAAAAAAGTAAGCTTGTCATCCAATTGTGTGTTTTGAAAATCACTCTGCAATCGCTCCTTTTGAGAGTCTATTTTTTTGTTTAGTCTTTCTTTCTCTAAGTTTAGTATAGACTGCCTTCTATTTTGATAGGATGCATTAGCTATAAGTATAAGTAATATGGTTAGTAAGGCAATGGCTCTCCAGCTAATATATTTTTCGTAGTCAGTAGCTCTTTTTATTTGTACATTGTTTATGCCTTCCGATTCTATTTTTTGAATAATTTCATCTTTTACCTTGTGAGGTGGTTTAGCTGAAAATAACATAGCGTATCTCAATAGCGCCTCCTCTATAGCTTGTATCTCTTTTCTAATTTGTGGTTTTTGATTAGCGTATTTAAGCACCTCTTTTGACTCTTTCGGACTTGTGATGCCTAGCACGTATTGCTCTAAGATTCCAGATTCTAAGAATATTCGATAGCTCATTTTTTACGATTTAAATAGATGAAGCAACAATGCCATGGTTCCTTTTGCACATCTTTTCGCTTCTTATTAACCTTTTAAGTTGTTCGCATTCTTTAGTGCAAAAGATATTTTTTATTTCATCAGCTTATTCAATAAAGCAGCCCAAATTACTTGGGCTGCTAACCAACCAAAACTAAATGAAAACACTTATTAACTAATAGTATTTTTCAGATTCGATGCTTTGGGATAATTCATAATCAATTATAAATAATCCATCATTTCTATTTATTGTCCATGATCGAATCTATTATTATATTTCTTTTATTTTAAATTTTTAGCTAGGCGATTTCCCGTCATCTCCTCTACAAAACTATATACGACTACATCAAGGGGTTTGGATCTTTGATAATGAAAAAAAGTGTTTTTTTATTTTTTTCCGAGTAGACGATTCAGAATAAAAATGGCAATATGCTTAGGGATACATCTAGATGAGAAAGTAAATGACACTGCCAACAGGACTCATAGTTCATTCTTTGAGTAATAAAAAGAACGTGAACGATCAGCTGTCAAGAATAAAATACTAGAAAATTTATTTTGAAATCACAGTCTCGAATGGAGTACCACCAATACGTAAGGCATTAAACCTCACCCAGTATATACATTTGATCCATCGTCGGACTAGCTACCCCACCGATAGGTTCTAGCGTAACCGCAAAAGCTTGAGGCTTTTCAATAAATGGTACTGCTTGAAGGTCGCCATGAGAAGCAGGGAGATCAAAGACACCCATATCAACTGGTTTGCCATCTACGATTGCCCAGAGTTGATATTGCTTATCAAAGGCGGGTTTTGGAAGCGAAGCAATGTCTAGATAAGCAACCTGCTCATTTTTATTCCAAAAGACAACCCCTTCAGAAATAGGTGATAAAGGAGTTCCTTTCATGCGAACCGTTTGGGTATTGGTATCCTTCAAGAATGCGATTTGCTTATTTATATTCTCTTGCGCGATTTGTTTTTTATCACAATCTTCTTTAAGGGTGTCATATTGGAGTTGCAAGTTCTCAGTTTGCTTTACTAGAGCTTGCGTTTTGCTGGTATGATATGCTGCAAGTGCGCTCAGTATAATAGCTGAAAGTATAGTTAATATTTTCCACCCATTAGAGGCATTCTTCGACGGAGTTGTATTATTGTTTGACTCTTTGTTTTCGATAGTATTACTATCTCCATCTAGTTGATCGAGAATTTTTTGCTTTAGACCCGCTGGAGGTGGAGTAGAATATGAGTCTGCGTATTTTAACAATGCAGCCTCGATATTGTCTAGCTCTTGTTGTATTTCAGGATATTGCATAGCATACTTCTGTACTTCCAGGGATTCTTCCTGCGAAGTCATACCAAGCAAGTACTGCTCAAGTATTCCAGATTCTATGTATGATTTAATATCCAATTTCTATTATCCTTATAATATTACATATACAAAAATATTGCCGCGAAGAGGGACAAATTAATTTCATCTCCTAAGATATTTCTCAATTCGCTTAAAGCTTTTCTAAGTCTAGACTTTACAGTACCCAAGGGTATATTGAGTTCTTGACTTACCTCACTTTGTGTGTACTGGTTGAAATATACTAGATCTATGAGTTCTTTATATTTTTGATCTAAACCATTAATCATTTTTTCAAGTCCAATATCCTTTGGTGTTGAACTTGCACCAAATGCAGCGTTGTCATTAAACATGTCCGGATTAAATGCGTCAGTGTTTTTACTCGATTTGAATTTAACCGTACGAGTAAAATCAATCGCTGCATTTCTTGAAATATTGAGTAACCATGTGTATAATCTTCCTTTAGTAGCATCGTAGGAAGTTGAATTGTTCCAAACTTTTAGAAGTACATTTTGCAATACTTCTTCAGCGTTTTCTTGGGTTTTTACAATTCTTAAAATAACACCAAACAGAGCAGGGGCATAATTATCATAAATAATACTCACCGCTTGCTTATCTCTCTTTTGCAAAAGAGACACAATTTGTGATTCTAAATTTTTATGATTTTGATTACCCATATATTCGACCGTGCGAATATAGTATTTTTAGACGGAGAAGGTCTAAAGTATTGTGAAAAATAAATATGACCTCAATAAAGGCTTGTTTCAGCGTACAACTAAATTTGAAAGAAGACTGCCGTGCTTAGCGGCAGCCTTCCTTCAATTTTTAGCAGCGTAAGTACTAGTCTACTTTCAAGAACTTATGTGTATTTATGTTCTGTCCAGTTTTTATCTTAGTATTTGGATCTATTATATTCAAGTAATAGTATCCTGCTGGATATTCAGAAATGTCAAAGGATATAGTATTGGCTCCTTCAAACACTTCATATCTGAAATTGCTTATTGGCTTTCCGTTTACATCAAAAACCAAAAAGTCAGCCATACCCGTTACGCTTGAATTAAGTGTCGCATTCACGGTATTCTTCGCAGGCAATGGAAAGATTGTTCCTAAGGCAATGCTCTGCGTTGGAGCTACACTTACTGCTGCTTCATTCTGTGCTACTCTTGACGATACGTCAGGAGTTTGTGCAAATATAGCTGAAGCCCCCGCAAACAACTGATTGTAACTCGGGAAGAAATTTCCAGAAGCAGTAGGCATATTGTATCCCAATACTCTACCACCACCACTTGCTCTTTCTGCTACAAATATTCTATCTGTAGAAGATTCGTATGCTACATCTACAGGATTCCCAAGGAAGGTGTTATTTCCACCTATTCTGATTTGCTCAGCAAGGGATATCGTTCCATCAGCAATTGCATCCTGGAAGTTGTTAATGACTAGAATAGCTCCATCATCTGCACTCGCTGCACTACCTATATCCGTAAGTATGAGCAAATCTTGAGCAGGTACATAAGTCAATCCATGCGTACGCACTAGACCTTCTACCTCTACTACTAGACCAGGCTCTAGATCACCACCTGGCGCTGTAAAGAAATTCTCAAAAACAGCAAGCCTGTTAGAGTTATCCACTACAGCCCACAAAGTGCTTCCTATGATGTGTATACCCCAGAGATTGATACCAACATTATTTGTTTTGGATAGGCTTATTCCATCCTCATCAATTTCGTAAGTAACTAGAGCATTCACATTTCCATTGGTTTCACTAGCATCTTGTGCTACGATTACTAACTCTTTATTTACTGCTATTTCACGACCATTAGTAAAATCAGAACTTGAAGAGAAAGACAAATTCAAAGGATCACTATTGGATAGACTTGAGGAAACATTATTAAATACATCTACTCTATTGTCAGTTCTATTCAATTGTATCAACCTATCATCTGTATCTACAAAACTAATTCCATCCGCATCAATACCAGTAGTTGCTTTAGCATTCATACTTATTGAAAAATCTTCAAATACATTATAAAGGCCAACTACACCTTCAGTGTTAGAAGAAACAAATAAACGCGTATCCGCTTCCTGACCAGATGTACCTCCACCGATACTTACAGTCATCAATGCTTCATCATCTTCGTCAGCTGTTTGATCCGTATCGTTTCCAGGCGTACTGTCAGGGTCATTTTGACCTACGGATGCTACCTGAGCGAAGTTGTTGATATTTCCTGATGACACAGAAAATAAGTTTTGATTTAGATTTATACTCTGACCTGGGCCTAGTACATCTATGCTCCATGTGCCAGCAAAATTATTGTATTGTCCTGCATCTACAGTAGAGGAAGAAAATACAAGTCCATTTGGTAAAGGTAGGTTCACTACGATTCCAGTTGCATTCAATGGGCCGTTATTAGTCAATGTTATGGTGAATGGTACAGACTCAAATAGCGCATATGAATTGGATGGACTCGTCATGCTTAATTCTAAATCCGCATCTGTGAATGGATCTACTTCACCATCATCATCGCCTTCATCTACTAGCACACCGCCACACTCGCCTGTCGCAGAAAACGGAGAAGCGACGTAAGGGAATGAAGACTTGAAGGGAACATCATTGCTCTCTACTCCAGTAGTATAAGTAAGTACATCCAATAAATCTTCTGTTACTGGATTCGTGCCATCAAAATCATCATACCATAATCCTACTGCTGCCAGCACGATACCAGATACTGCTTGTAGTTCTATTCGAGTTACATCATCAGCTAGACGACGACCGTTAGGGAAGCCATCCATGTTAGGAATGAATTCCAAATCTGTGCTTTGATTAAATCTAGGATCCGTAAGACCCAATACCGCTGCACTTACTAGACCAAGAGTAGAAAAGTCTGGAGAGTTTCTATCGGTAGTAGGAGTAGCCATATTCAGTCTCAACATATCTCCACCATTAGGCAGGAAGTTGTGGATAAATGGCTTACCAGCTGCCAATGGATTTCCATCTTTTCCTGTAGCCAATTGATAGGGAGGAAAGTTAGGCGCACCCGTATGAAAGATAGGCCATAAATCGACAGACCTTGGAAGCCCAGGGCCAGGCAATAATAGTGTACCAAATATTTCATCATCCAAAGCAGTACCCGCAACTGCGTCACTTCCTTTTAGCGGAAACAAACCATCTTGTCCGTTACCAAAATCAAAAGCACCTAGCGAATTTCTCTGGATTCTCAACGGAGAAAAAGAAGGCACCGCACCACCAAATTGATCATCATCCATATACAAAGCCAATTCTGGATTGTAAAAAAATGGATCCAATATTTCATCTGTGATCTCGTCATAAGGACTGATCGCATTCCAGTAATCCTTTTCACCGATAGGCACTACAGCTTCATTGGTCAATGGCATACCCAATCTCGATACCTGTACAAACTCCCCATCATAGGTAGCATCAGGTCCATCTGTATTGAAAGTTCTGATCTGTCTTCTACTAGCAGACGCCCATACACCGATTACATAGTCTGGATCCAATATATTGGTTGGGGTACTTGGAGCACCATCCTTCAATAGCGTAGTGATCGGAATCTGTAAGGCAATAGTAGATACATTAAAGCAGCCTACACCATCTCTATTCATTCCATCCTCTCTAGCAGAATTTCCTAAATCAAAAATGCCACCCAAGTCTGCAAAAAATGGATCATCAGAAGGGCCACAAAATACTCTTTCACCAGTAGTCGTAGTCATGATAGCATCCTGTATAAGTTGCTCATAAGTCGTTCCTAGACCTACTGCAGATTCTATCGATCTAGGTCCGATGTTCGGAGGAGGTACTATTCCATTTTCCAGGATAGTTTCAAAAGTAAGCCCATTATCCAAGCTTCTCTCCAAGGTATAAGTTGTCTTGATATTCTGCGCACCCAATCTTATATTAAAGAAAGTAGTCGGGTCCTCATTTGTTCTCTGAAAAGTTAGATAGTAAGTAACATCATCACCTGGAGTTCCAGCGTCATTATCGATATGGATTTCATATCTCACATGATCACTAAAGCCATACCAGTTCGGGCCACCCTGTGGCAATTGAAATGGGACATAACTAGCTATGATGGTAATCATATCTGGATTGTCCGGTGATCTAAAAGCATATAGATCGGTGTTATCCGCAAATGGATCCAAAGAGATCAGCGGCGCTTCCCTGTGACTGGAAGCCTGTAATGGAGCGGTTAGTAGGGACATTAGAATGATTGCTATAAAAGCAATATTCAAAATGAACCCAAACCTGGAAAGTTGTACTTTTTTCATTCTGCTTAATTTAAATTAGTTAAAAAATATTGTGGCAAGTACTAAAGCGAGTGCTCACCCAAGAATCGTATTGTATCGTAGTATCAGGTAGTGTCTCTTGTCATCTTGACTACTGCATCAAGACACAGGCAAGTCAGTACCAGTTGCAGAAGTGACTCCAGGTCACTTCTGCAGATAGAAGCTAGGTTAAGTGTTGATTCGGTATGGCGTAATCGGTTTATGAAGCGATTAGATATCCATCGATAGACGCTCTTGAGCCTCGTTTGTCTTAGGAGTATTCTGCTTCACAGTCTTTATGTAATCTAGGTAAGGCTGGGCGGCTGACGTATCATTTTTGGCTAGCAGTATCTCTGCCATCATTTTATTCACGTCGATATTTTTAGGGCGCTTTGCATATTCCTTCTCTGCGTATTTACTGGCCATGTCTGTATCTTGGATCAGATTTAGATATAGATCTGCATACTCGAGATTCATATTATGTCCAGAGTCTACGTCATCTTGTAGCATGACCAATATCTCATCCACCGTACTTTTAAATTTGTCAGGACGATCAGTTGCCTTGTATAGATACGCTAGGTCGCAGTAGTAGCCGACCTCAGGTATGATATTAGCAGCTTTTTGTAGCAATACCTCTGCTGCTGGATAACGCTCTTCATTGAGTTCCAACTTTCCCAAAGCAGCTATCGCAAACGGATAGTTTTCTCGCTCCTTCAAGATTTGCTCATAAGCCATTTTTGCTTTATCAGGTTCATTATTTTTTTCATATAGCTCGCCGAGCGTTAAGATAGCCCACGCCGTTTGCTCCAGACCTGGGTAGCCAGATTCAGCCGCTAAGGTCATAGCTTCTATAGCACCATCGAGGTCACCGTGTATTTCTCTTAGGTAAGATATTCTTGCGTACGATCGGATGTCAGGCCTTATGGATACCATCTTATCCGCCATCAGCACCGCTTTATCATACTCGCCGAGCTCCACGAGAGCATCCACAAAAGTACCGTACAGCTGAGCGTTGTACGGATTGATTTTAATAGCTTCGATGCACAATGATTTCGCCTCCGCAAACTCATGTTGCGACAGCATCACCGACGCCTTGTACAACATGGCGTTAAACCTTATATCTTTATTATCTACATTTTTGTCGAGAACCCTGTTGAGTACCTCCAGTGCAGCAGGGTAGTAGTGCCCATGCTCACCTGTCACCCTCGCTTCATGCATAAACACCTCTGCGAGCTTTATATACTTGTCATGCGCGTCAGGCTTTTTGGCGATACTTACCTTGCAGTTTTGATAGGCAGATTGCATTTTATCCCATTCCACACCCGCCAGCTCACTAGGTCTATCCAGTAGCTTAGGTATGTCAGTAGTATTTTCGGTATTGGCTTGTTTATCTCCACTCGGTGTACAGGCAGTAAGTAGGCAGGAGATTAGAATCAAATAGAGGAGTATATTTTTCGTCATGCTTTATAATTTTCTTACACATACGACTATCTGATCCATCTTGGATCATACCTCACACTAGATATTACTTATTTAGCATATAAACACTTGATAAATAGGGCTATATGTTTTTATTTATTTTGCAGGATAAGATGAATGCCTAATTTTATTTTACACTTACCATATAAACAAGGAGGATACTTGTTAGCCTTGGGCGTGCCCCTAGTGCATCCGCTTGCAGCGCGGATGCACTAGAGTCGGGCTCCTCCGGGCTCGCTAGTCAGCTCGGTCTCGACCTCCGTTACACTCCGGTAGAGACGACAGCCGAAGAGGCTGTCCCCTACATATCCCTCACGCAAAAAAAAAATATCAAACGCATCGAACAAATATATTCTTACAGCAGTTGTAGAGCCGAGACAATAAAATTTCAATAGGTAAATTTTTTTCATACATAACAATCCGGTCTTAGAAATTCAAAATTTCTGATTCATCCAATTAACTACCTAGGCTACATCGTGGTCTAGGTATTTTTTTGTATCACTCCAAACAATTCAAAATACTGCATGCCATATTTCCGAATTGAGAATAATTAGCGATATAATTTTTCAAGTCACAAAGCTTGAAATATACAACCTCTCTAATATTGATCCTTGCATAATTACGTTAGCTACTCTAAAGATACCCACCTTCAATTTTACCATTGAGATATATAAAAAAGCTATGCAATAGTTGCAGCATTTATAGCCCCATGCATTAGCCTAACTTTTCAATTGTATAAATGAGAGGATAGTCATTTAATAAATGAGAATGCCTCAAATCGCATAAACAAAAGCATTTGTTTTGGTATCCGTTTAATTATTAAATGGGTTAACATTTCATAAATTGATATAGAAATTTGAGATATTCACCTATTCAGGTGAAAGCCATGATTCCTTAATCGTTTATTTTGCTATTCACATAAAATAAATATTGAAAATTAGAATTTTACATATAGCGATTTCTTTAATTGTATGTATATATAGTGTACATGGACAAGAGTTGAAAGTCGATAATAAGAGAGATTCGCTTTTGCATTTATTTCAATCGACTATTGATAAACTACCCACAACAGAAGAAAAAACAGAATTTCTAATTAAAAAACTCAATGCGCGATTTTATACGTTAAGCCGAAAAGCGGTATTGGAGTTTGTAGATAAAGTAGAAGGCGAAATAGATAGAGGTGAGTCTGAATCAGTCCAATATTTGTGGAAACTGATTGATGCATATAGATATGAGAATGAGAATAGATTTGAAGACAAGATTAGTGTTCTTTACGAATGCTATGACTATTACAAAGCTACACCAGGCTCTTCTTATTTTCTGCAGGCCAATTATCAGTTAGGTGAATTGTTTTTCCGAACCAGTAAATATGAATCTGGGCTTAGGCACTTGCGAGAAGTGTTTGAGAGCTTACCAGGTGTTCAGCACCCTAAGTATAGTATAGTCACTAGAAAGTTGGCTAGAAACTATGCTAATCTTGGTCAGGAAAAAATAGGATTAGACTTAATGACTGATCTCATATCAAAGTATGAGGCTCGTGAAAATTTTAAATGGGATAGAAAGCATGCTAGGCATTATATGGTGAAAGCTTTGATTTTGAATAAAATGGGAAGGACAGCAGAAGCCATCCAAACGAATGAGGCAGCCTTAATAAAGATAAAAGAGCTAGACGATATTATCCTACTTAATAATTGCAAATCAGGTTTAGCAAGATATTATCTAAGTGCAAATCAAATCGCAAAAGCAAAAAAAAATGGTATAGAAGCTTTCAATCATTATGAGATTCTCAAGGTGAATTATCCATCTATGACAGAGTCTAGGTTGACCTTAGGGCGTATTTATTTTGCAGAAGGAAACTACGAAGAATCTAAAAGATACTTTCAACTCGCCCTTGAAACTTCAAGAATTCATCATCGGCTTTTAGATGAATCAGATGCTATTAATGGGATTATAAGCTGTAATATAAAGATGGAGAAAGATATGGAATCCACCTACAAGCAATTTGAATCTTACAAAAATATCAGAGACTCTTTATTTAATACTGATATGGCTAATGCGGTACAAGATGTACAAGTCAAGTACGAAACTGAGGAGAAGGAGAATTATATCAAGAGCTTAAATAAACAAAAATTGCTAGTAGAGGAAAGCTTGCGTATTGCGGAAAGAAATAATATTTTACTTGGATTTTTACTTTTATTATTGCTCTTGTCTGCCTTAGTAGTTGCGCGACTTTATAACAACAGAGCTAGGTCGCAAAAACTACTAGCGCAGAAGAATGAATTTATTGAAGATTCTTTAGAGGAGAAAAAATTATTGTTAAAAGAAATTCACCACAGGGTGAAAAATAACTTGCAAACGGTTTCAAGTTTACTGAGCTTACAGTCTAATTTTATTACAGATGAAAAGGTTTTAGATGCCTTAAAAGATGGACAAAACAGAGTGCAATCCATGGCACTCATTCATCAAAATCTTTATCAAGAAAATGATCTAAAAAACATTAGGGTAAAATCTTATTATGAAAAACTAATTGACAGATTGTACCAGTCATATGATATTGATAAAGATAGAATTCAGCTTATCACAGATATAGATGACATTTTGATTGACATCGATAGAATTATTTCCTTGGGTTTGATTGCAAATGAACTGATAAGTAACGTGTTTAAATATGCCTTTCCCGATGATGCTAATGGAGTTTTGTTCGTGGCTCTTAAAAAAGATGAAAATAAAATTTCACTTACAATCAAGGACAATGGAAAGGGCTTGAATCCAAAAGTGCTTTCTGATCAGAATAATTCTTTTGGATATCAAATGGTGAAAGCGTTTTGTCAAAAGCTAGACGCTGTACTAAGTGTGAACCCTGAAAATGGTACAGAAATTAATATAACCATTGAAAATATACCTAGTTATGAAAAAAGTACTAATAGTAGAAGATGAAGTTATCATCGCTATTGATTTAAAAAACAAACTAGAAACTTTAGGCTATACTGTTTTGGATATTGTATACAATAGTGATAAGCTAACGGATAGAATCAGTTCTTTACATCCTGATTTATTATTGTTGGATATTAATATCATGGGATCTAGAAATGGAATAGAGATGGCGCATATCATCAATAAGGAATTTCAAATTCCATTTATTTATGTTACAAGTTATACAGACAAGCAGACCTTGAGCGAAGTAAAAGAAACAAATCCCATCGGTTATGTGATTAAGCCATTTACGATGGAAGATATTCGTGTAGAATTAGAGCTGGCCTTATTTAGGTATAGCAATAGAAAAGCACCTATATTTCCAGATTTGGAAATGATCAATAAAAAAATTAAAATCTCTAAAAGAGAATTTGAAATCATTTCTGATATTCGAGATGGACTCAAAAATGACCAGATCGCAGAGAAGCTATTTATTTCAGAAAACACAGTCAAGTCTCACATCAAGAGGATATATCAAAAGTGTGAAGTACATAGTAAAGTCGAACTAATTTCTAAGCTTATGAATTATGGGAGTTGAGATTTATTGGCTCTAAAAGGATTGGTGTGGGTAGAATAAAATAAGCCTGAAAAGCTTGTCCCGATTTTCTCGCAGGGCTTACACAGCAAAGCATATCTCTCAATCCTGTGTAGTACTGCAATCCAAAACTTAATTTGGCGCGATTTTGCTGAAAAAATCGTGACAAATTGCTGCTGAGAATAATCTTGATTTTATCCCAAATTCAGATTTGTCTTTAAAACTATTAGTCAACTCTCTCTTTAACAGGTTGTCTTATAAGCATACCCATACAAAACACAATAGAGCCGATTTAAATGTAGTTGTAAATTTAATCAGTCTTTCTACTAATTGATCTAACTAGGTAGTTATATTTCCATTTCAAAATATTGAGTATCTTAGTGTATTATGATTGCCGTTACCGTATTAGCTATTCCTATGTACTTTGGTCTTATGGCCCTGGAGTTGGTCTACGAAGCCATCACTAAGAAACATACCTATAGATTGAGTGATGCGATTACAAACATCAGTACGGGTACACTTCAGCAAACGACAGGAGTGTTCTTCAGCATTGTGAAGATCGGGATATACGCCGCTATCTATGACAGATTCGCTTTTTACCATTTGCCTACAAACGCCTGGACCTTTATCGCACTTTTCATCTTGTTTGACTTGGCCTACTATTGGGAACATAGACTGGCGCATACGGTGAGTTTGTTTTGGGGAGGACATGTGGTACATCATCAGAGTGAAGATTACAATCTGTCGGTGGCACTGCGCCAAACCTCCACTGGATTTATTTGGGGCTTTCCTTTTTTCTTACCGATGGCACTCATGGGCTTTGATCCGAAATTGTTACTCTTAATTGGTGGGCTCAATTTGCTGTATCAATTTTGGATTCATACAGAGCATATTGATAAGTTACCCATTTGGTTTGAAGCACTATTGAATACCCCTTCCCATCACCGCGTGCATCATGGGCGCAATCCAAAATACATCGATAAGAATTTTGCAGGCGTATTTATTTTTTGGGATCGTTTGTTTGGCACCTTTAAGGAGGAAGAGGAGCGGCCTACTTATGGAGTGACAGTACCCATCAAAAGTTGGAATCCTGTATACGCTAATTTTTCTCATTATATAGACCTTTACAATACGACTCGGCAGTCTCGTTCTTTCAGGGATACACTGAAGATGCTCTTCAATAAACCTGGTTGGATGCCTACTTACCTGGGAGGCTACCAAGCACCCCAGATGCCCCAGGCGAATTATAAAAAATACGATTCACCAGTCTTGCCATCGATTGCGAAATATGTTCTTGTGCATTTCTTACTCTTACTTGTTCTGGTTCCCTTGTTCTTTTATGTTCAAGAAAAACTTCCGATTCTACCCCGTGCGGCCTATGCACTTTGGATTGTAATGACCACCTTATCATTTGGATTTATGTTTGAGAAGAAAGCAACTTGGATTTGGTATTATGAGACAGCTCGTATGTTTAGTCTAGTAGGCATTGGATTGCTAATTGCAGATTCGCTTGCTCTATCGGTACCACTACTTATTACTTTATTTGCTATTTTTGGTACTTTGAGTTTGTGTTATTTTCACTTCTATATCAAAAGTGAATAGCTTTAGAGCATTCAATTTATATACGCACTTTGATATACTATTCTCAAAAATTACGGAACCATTCTATACCTTATCTTATGCGAAATTTTCTCTTATTGATTGCTTTCCCTCTAGTATTCCTTAATAGTCTCGGGTGTACTTCAAAGACGACAAAGGGCATGACTGACGCCAAGCCCGTCTTTACCAAAGCAGACGAAGCATACTCCAATGTCTATAAAATACTTGACGGCACTTGGCTAGGAGAGTTTACCATATATGAAGATACAGACCGCCGACCATTGGGAGAAATAGAGATGAAAAAATTAAGCACCGCACAAATCCAAAGACCGTCTCTAAAAATCAGTAATACAATAAAAGTAAAACAAGTATATACCTCCGAGAGTCCTTATTACCAAACCGTCACCATCACAGATACGTACCCGGATACAGGAAAACAAGAAGTAAGCAGGGGAGCCAATAAAGTAGAGAATGGAAAAATGTGGTGTGTGGTCAATAAGCCTACAGAGTCCATAATCCATGAAGGCAGCACAGATGGACCGAGCACCATCATCTGGCAGTCCCGTCAAACTTCTCCTCAAAAAATAGAATACTTCTACGAGTCTGTAGACGAACTGTTTTATGAAATCATTGGCTACGGGTACTATGAAGGAGACGATACAAATCTTTCGCCCAGATTATGGTTTTATGGAAAGTATGCTAGGCAGTAGGACCTGCTTCAATCATCTTCACCTCATCCCCCACATGGATACTGCCTCCAGCCAGCACCCGTACACAGATACCACCGTGTCCGCGCATAGCATTGAGTCCTCCAGGGCCAAAGTTTTCTTCCATTCTAGTACAGGGATGACAAGGGCTGGTGTACTCTAATATAACCTCTTCTCCGATTTGAAATTTTGCTCCTTTCAATGCCAGTAGATTAATACCTTTAACCACTAAATTTCTCCTAGTCAATAAGGGATCAACAGGTCTATCTTTTCCTAAGATACTACCGACAGCAAGCAGGTGTTCTTCTTGAATCAAAGTAATCATTCGCTTGCCTGCAGATTTATATCGGTCCCCTGTGAGCCCATTCTTAGTATTGACTTCAGCAGAAAGTACAGATTGTAACGGCTCTTTTTTGCCGGGCCGAAGACCTATCCATTGTACTGTTCCTATCTGCGGCATCGTAGCAAGTACTTTTTTGTAATCTAGAATCATTTCTCTTCAAACTTAAGAGAAATAGAGTTGACACAGTGGCGTAGATTTTTGGCGGTAAATCGCTCTCCCTTGAATACGTGTCCGAGATGCCCTTTACAATTGGCACAGACAATTTCTATACGTCTACCATCTGCATCAGGTAGCTGCTCTACTGCCCCTTCGATTTCATCATCAAAACTTGGCCAACCACAACCAGAGTCAAATTTGTGTTCAGATTTGTATAATGGAGTATCACACTGCTTGCAAGAATAGATACCATCTTCATAGTGTTTATTGTACTCACCAGTATGTGGTCTTTCGGTACCTTTATGGAGAATGACGCGTTCCTCTTCTGGGCTCAATTTGTTCATATTTTTTTCTTTGTAGGATAACAACTAGAGCTTAACTTGGTTTATTTGACCTGGCGGATACTAGATAGACATGATGTCTTTCTCCTTTGCGTCAGTCAACTTGTCCACCTCGGTGCCGTAGCCTTTGAGTAAGTTTTGAATCTGCTCTTCCTTCTTTTTTCCTTCGTCCTCAGGGTAACCATTTTTTACTTCCTTTTTGACAGCATCCATCATTTTTTGACGAGTTAGTCGAAGGGCGATTTTAGTTTCTTCGCCTACCGCTTTTACTTGCTTTACGAGGTTTTTTCTACGCTCTTCTGTCAAGGGTGGAATAGTAATGCGTACAAATTCACCATCATTCATAGGCGTAAGTCCAAGATTGGCCTTGAAGATAGCCTGCTCGATATTGGCGAGCATACCCTTTTCCCATGGCTGAATAGCAATGGTTTTGGAGTCCGGGGAGTTCACATTTGCTACCTGCGAGATAGGGGTAGGTGTACCGTAGTAGTCTACCATCAAACCATCTAGCATACTAGGGTTCGCTTTTCCTGCACGTATCTTAGAGAGCTCCTTCTTAAGGTGCTCCATACTGTCATTCATGGCAGTACGCTCTTGCTTAATAAAATCTTCCAAAGTTAATTCCATGACTATATTTCTTTATTTGTGTCTACTAGTTTCCTGGCGGACCCTATTTGAATGCTAATATAAGAATATAATAAAAATCTTATAATATTTACAAATGTAGAAGTGTATTTGAGAAAATAAGCACTAATTCTCGGTTTAGAACCTGCGAAAAGGTGTCTTGCAATATGGTGCCTAGTCAGTAAATTGACTATAACTTACTCTGTGCCTAAGAAATGTAACTACGGGATGGCAATAGCAGGGGGAGTCTATTGCCGACAGTTTAGAATTTAAAAGTTGTAAATAACCTCATCCTCTCTGATCTCTATTTCATTTGTACTCGCGAGATGCTCGATGATTTCTTCTATATTTTCTTCTATGGATTCATTTTGATTGTGAAGGATGATATAGCTTTTGAGCAAACTCAATTCTGATGGCCTGTTGCCCGAACGTATAAGTCTTTTAATAGTCTCATTGGCAGCGATTTTCACGCCTTGCGCTGCGTCACTACCGTTAGCTAAGATGTCTAGAGCCGTGTTGCCAAGGCTGATATTGGACTTGGGTTCAATAGGTTCTACATGATCAAGTTCATTGCTCAATTCATGGAACGTTTTTTTAGGTTCAATCTCGCTTTCTATTTCTATTACTTCGATTCCTTTACTAGGTTCCGCAGCTTCTGTAGTAGAATAGCTAGCTATATTCTTCTTTTTGTTTTTGACTCTAATACAATCTCTACCTACTGAATTGAGATAAGAAACGATACTATCATATTGCTTATCATTAGATAAAATAGCAAACTCAATATCTTTATTTATTTTTTCGTGCATTTGGCCCATAAGGAAAGCCATCGACAAGGCGAGTGCATCTTCCTTATTGGAGATTTGAATCCACTTAGCATTCTTTCCTAACTTTTGTATTTTCTGAACGAGGATAAAGGGTAAGTCATTTATCCCTTCATTGATAAGAATGAATATCTTATCACAGATTTTTTCAAGTTTTTTAAACTTGATTTCTTTGAGGTCTTCGTATGATATAAATACGTAGCGTATCTTACTATGACTATGCATTTGTAGATTCAGTTATTTCGGTAAAAAAAAATCTATCGGTGTAGGGTCTGGGGATATGGTTGGGACAGCAAAATTAACTTTTTTTATCATATAAAAAAGTAAACTGCGCTTGGCGAGCATTAAATATTGAGAAAAAATTAAATACGAGAGCTTGCCGTATCAACCGTACATTTTCTTTATGAAAATGTATTTTTTTATTTGGCCAATTGCTTTATTTTGATACTCAAAGCTGCAAAGATTAGGGTCGTGATCGGACTCAACCAATTGAAGATCGCGTAGATAAAATAGTCGGCTACGCTCACGCCTAATACACCAGACTGATAAGCACCGCAAGTGTTCCATGGAATAAGCACGGAGGTCACAGTACCCGAATCTTCTAAAGTACGGCTTAGATTTTCTGGTGCCAATCCTTGGTCTTCGTATGCTTTCTTAAACATCTTTCCCGGAACGACTAGAGCAAGGTATTGGTCTGAGGCGGTGATGTTCAGTGCAAGGCAACTAGCCACTGTACTAGCGAACAATCCAAAGGTAGATTTAGCCATGCTCAATAGAGATTTTGTAATTCTCGCTAGTGCTCCGATGCCATCCATCACCCCACCAAAAACCATAGCAGCAATGATAAGGTATATCGTCCACAGCATCCCTTCCATGCCTTTTCCTGACAAGAGGTCTGGCAGTTTTTCTTTTAACTTTTCTGGCAAGTCAGAACTGCCGACAAATTCAGGGAGGGCGAGTTGTGTTCCTTTGAAAAGGCTTTGTATAGTAGCACTAAAGTATTCACCCATGCCTAAAGTGCTCGCGCCAGTCAATTCTTTGATCACCTCAGGTTGGAACGTGATGGTACAGATTGCTCCGAGGATAGCACCAATCGATAAGGCAATCAATGGCTTGATTTTCATCATGATAGTAGCTACTACAATGATAGGGACTACAAATAACCAAGGTGTAATATTGAATTTATCCAATAGCATATCATTGATGACAGTGTTTTCATTCAATTGACCATTGGTATCTGCAGTAAAGCCTATGATGGTAAATACGATAAGCGTAATGATAATAGTAGGGACAGTAGTCAAGGTCATATAGCGTATATGGCTAAACAGTTCCCCACCTGCCATAGCTGGAGCAAGGTTTGTGGTATCACTCAATGGAGACATCTTATCTCCGAAATAGGCGCCTGAGATAATAGCCCCCGCAGCCATACCTAAAGAGATACCCATGGCGCCAGCGATACCAATCAGGGCTATGCCTACAGTCGCCGTCGTAGTCCAAGAACTACCAGTCGCCAGAGAGATGATAGTGCAGATGACGACTGAAGCAGCCAAGAAAATCGTGGGGTTTAGAATCTGCATGCCATAATATACCATAGCGGGCACGATGCCACTCATCATCCAAGTCCCAGCTAATGCACCCACAAGGAGTAATATCATCAAAGGCGTAAAGACGCTTTTGAGGTTTTCCCACACTTCAGAAATCATAGTCTGTAGACTTACCTTATTGAATAGTCCTACTACGGCAGCGATACCCCCTGCCATCAGCAGTATATAGTGGTTGGAGTAATCACCTAGCCATCCACCATCTTGCCAGACAATGTTGTAAGCAAGTAAGGCTATAAGTATGACTACAGGTATCAGGGCTTCGAGTAGACTGAGTTCCTTGTTTTCTTGTATGTGCTGGTCCATCGTTTTCTTGTATGTGTATGGTATCTTAAAAGGTATTCCTAAAGATATTAAAAACTCAGAGAATCCAAGGTGAAGCAAATGGACGCGAATCAGGAAAAGGTACAATCCCACTGGGCGATGCGTACAGCAGGAAGCCCTAGAAGGATGAGGGGTGGAAGTGGCATGGTATCGCAGCGCGGGCGTCTGCGCGTGAGCATACCATACAACGGACGACCCGACCCGACGCCCCACGCTGGCCTAGCGAACAGGCAGGCGGCAGGGTCAGCCCCAAATAAAAAAATAGCCACCCCAAACTGGAATGGCTATTTTATATCTAAGATTCGTATATTTCTGTATGCTGAAATTAGCGATTAGCAGCAGCGGCGTATTTTAGAGCAAAGAATACGAAGTATACCAATGCTCCAAGTGCTGCAGAAACGTAGGTCATAGCGGCCCACCACAGTGCGTCTTTAGCGCCATCATAATCTGTACCTCTTGCTACATCTGCTTCGTCCAACCAAGCCATCGCTCTATTACTCGCATCGAACTCTACTGGTAAAGTGATGAAACTAAATAAGGCAGTAACTCCAAAAGCAATCACAGTGATGAGCAATAAAGTAGGGTTGCCACCCATCCCAAACATGCCCAGAGCAGCCATCATTAAAAATTGCTGAGCCTTAGACGCTATGTTTACCACAGGCACGATAGCGGAACGCATCTGTAACCATGCATATGAAGTGTCATGCTGGACCGCGTGGCCACACTCGTGCGCGGCTACTGCTGCGGCTGCTACACTGCGTGCATTGTATACTGGCTCACTCAAGGCAATCGTCTTCGTCTGTGGATTGTAGTGATCAGTTAGCATACCTTTAGCAGGTACGATTTTAACGTCATGGATACCATAATGCTGCAGCATTTGTTCTGCTACTTCCTTACCTGATAGTCCACTCTGCAGTGGCACTCGGCTATAGTGATCAAATTTGCTTTTTAGTCTATTGCTGACTAGCATGCCGATTCCTGAAAGAACAGCTGCCATTACCATATAAACCATGTAACCTCCCATAATTATATTCTATTTGTATTTATTATTATGACTGTATAAACGCTTTTAGTGTCACTTTAGGTTTAGTTAATATTGTTAACTTATAACCTCAAATTTGGTATATGGCTGCAATACTACTGGTATTTTGATGCCATTTGTCGTCTGATTATTCTCTAATATGCAGGCCACAATTCGTGCCAAGGCGAGCGCTGAACCATTCAAGGTATGCACCAGTTGTTTCTTTTTATTGCTGTCTTTATATCTGGTTTTCATGCGATTGCTCTGAAAGGTCTCAAAGTTAGATACTGAGCTCACCTCCAACCATCGCTTTTGCGCAGCAGAGTATACCTCAAAATCATAAGTCAACGCGGACGCAAAAGTCAGGTCTCCACCACAAAGTCTAAGCACTCTAAATGGAAGCTCCAATGCAGTCAGTAGATCGGAGACATGCTTTAGCATTTCTTCTAAGGCAGCGTATGAATTTTCTGGTTTTTCGAAACGGACGATTTCCACTTTGTTGAATTGGTGGACTCGATTGAGTCCTCGTACGTGTGCACCGTAGGAACCTGCTTCTCTTCTAAAACAAGGGGTGTAGCCTGTGTATTTAATAGGCAGCTGAGATTCATCCAGAATGTCTCCTCTATGTATATTGGTCACCGGGACCTCGGCTGTAGGTATAAGATATAGATCATCCTTCTCCATATAATACATCTGTCCTTCCTTGTCCGGCAGTGAGCCGGTGCCAATACCACTAGCTTCATTGACCAGTAGGGGTGGGATAATCTCTTCGTAGCCTCTCTTGTCTGCCTCGTCTAAAAAGTAGTTGATCAAGGCACGCTCTAGCTTAGCCCCTTTGCCTCTGTACAATGGAAAACCAGCACCAGCAATCTTAACGCCTAACTCAAGGTCAAAAAGTTGGTACTTCTTGGCTAGTTCCCAGTGAGGCAGTGCAGATTCTCCTAGATCTGGCAAATCTCCTTGGTGCGGAATATGTACTTCATTGTCTTCATCAGATTTCCCTTTTGGTACAGAAGGGTGAGGGACGTTTGGTATCTTATATAAGAGTTGAGTCAATTGATTTTCTGCGGCTATAAGCTGCTTTTCTTTGTCGCCCATCTCCCCCTTTACCGCATTGACTTGATCTTTTAGCGCCTGAGCTTCTTCTTGCTTTCCACTTTTGAAAAGGTCGCCTATTTGTCCAGATAGCTTGTTTATTTCACCTCTTTTGACATCAAGAAAACCTTGTAACGTCTTGCGATTTTCATTCTTTTCGAGGATAGAATCGATAATTTCACTAGTTTCAGCGGGATAACAGCGCCTTTCTAGCCCCTCTAGCACTTTTTCTTTATGTTCTTTGATGAAACTAAGTTCTAGCATATTTCGTTATTTTGTTATATATTTAGGCTCGATTAGAGGCAAAAAAATTATAATTCGACAAAGATAGTATTTGATATCAAAAAAAAATCTATTTTTGTGCGACGATAAATCACTCCATTTTCCCTTTTAGTAGTATCCTTTTACTTTATTTATTACTTAGATACTTCTTTTCTGGAATTTTCATACCCACTGAATAAAAAGATTACTGGCCAAAATAGGAAAAGGGTCAGCTTTATGGGGATTCGCTAAAAACATAACATTTTCAAATACACATTTATATTTACCTACCCAATAAAAATACACTCCTTAAAAGTGCTATTACATTTTGTAAACAAACAACCATAATCAAGCAATGTTGGATATTCTGCAATTAAATGACATGTTAGTTCCTGAACTGAGAGAAAAGGCTGAGGAGTTAGGACTAAAAAGTTATAAAAAGCTAACCAAACAAGAATTAATTTATCGCATTTTAGATGAGCAGGCGGTGTCTACCGAAGACAAAAAAGCTCCTACTGCAAAATCAAGCGTAAAGAAAGAGGAAGTAAAAGAGGATCAAGAACAAGAGGTCGCTGTAGAAGAAGCCCCTGTCGAAGAAAAAACGGCAGAGGAAAAAACTAAGCCTCGCGATAATAAAAGAAACAATACTAGAGCTAAAGAGGATTCTCCACGCAAGAAGTATGACGCTAACGGCAAAGGAGATAATAGAGATAGAAGAAAGGATGACCGAAGAGACAACAGAAAGCCTCAGCAGCAGAAGCCAAAATTTGATGTTGAACTCGATGGCATTATAGAAGGTGAAGGTATCCTAGAGATGATGCCAGATGGATATGGTTTCTTAAGATCTTCTGACTACAACTATTTGACTAGTCCAGATGATATTTATGTCTCTCCATCTCAGATCAAATTGTTTGGTTTGAAAACAGGAGATACGGTGAAAGGGGCAATACGACCACCAAAAGAAGGAGAGAAATATTTCGCGCTCTTGAAGGTATCAAAGATTAATGGCCTCGACCCTAAAGATATTAGAGAGCGTGTACCATTTGATTACCTTACGCCTTTATTTCCAGATGAAAAATTTACTTTGACTTCACACCCTGAAGGAAAAGATTTTGGCAATAGAATTATCGATTTATTTACTCCAATCGGGAAAGGACAAAGAGGTCTGATCGTTGCGCAGCCTAAAACAGGTAAAACTTGGTTGCTTCAAGATGTAGCCAACGCCATCGCTAAAAACCATCCAGAAGCATACCTTATCGTATTACTCGTAGACGAACGTCCAGAAGAGGTGACTGATATGAAGCGAAATGTAAAGGGAGAAGTGATTGCCTCTACATTTGATGAACCAGCTGAGAATCACGTTCGAGTAGCCAACATTGCTTTAGAGAAAGCAAAGCGACTCGTAGAAAGTCGTCACGATGTAGTTATTCTTTTGGATTCTATCACACGTTTGGCCCGTGCATACAACACAGTTGCGCCTGCGAGTGGGAAAGTACTTTCTGGTGGTGTGGAGGCCAACGCACTACACAAGCCGAAGAAATTTTTCGGTGCGGCTAGAAACATCGAGAAAGGAGGCTCACTGACTATCTTGGCAACTGCCTTGATCGATACGGGCTCCAAGATGGACGGCGTTATCTTTGAGGAATTTAAGGGTACCGGTAACATGGAGCTTCAGTTGGATCGTTCATTGGCTAACAAGCGTATGTATCCAGCTATTGATTTGACGAAGTCCAGTACCCGTAGAGACGATTTGCTACAGGACAAAGATGTATTGACGAGAATGCATATCCTAAGAAAGCAGCTTACAGATATGAAGCCAGATGAGGCGATGAATTTCTTGAGTAAGCATATGCGATCTACACGTAGCAACGATGAGTTTATGAACTCTATGAATGGATAAGGAAATAAAATTTATCTAAAAAAATAAAGGTAGCTTCAGCGTTTTCGTTGAGGCTATTTTTTTTTGGGCGCTTTATCCTGGTGATCCGTTTGTATTCACAGCCCTAGTCTCCTATTCAGGCACTGCCGAGCAGCGTATTCGCTCATCCGCTCATCCACTGCTAGTCAGCCCTTCATTAGTCGTCTAGCACTGCTCATATCACTTCTCCCCAGAGCGCAAAGAGAAATGTGTTTATTGAATTAGGTTCCTAAAAATGGCTTAAAAATACCGACTACCAGAGCTTAGTCGACGATTCAGTTTAGTGATGGTCTTAACCAGATTTTTATCGAAAGGACCTACAAAGAAACCCTGCTTCACACCAGCATAAAATAGGTCTCCATCAAGGTGCATGATCTTGCCATCTTCTAGTACACGAATCTGAAATCCTTTGCGATTGTATCTCTCAAAACTATCCGCCGGATTGCCTATTCCGTAACTCGTAAAATATACATCTTGACCAGATAGATCTATACGATCACCACTAATTATATCGGTGAGTGGTTGGGATTTATCTTTTAGGATTTGTCTAGAATCTTCAGGATTTATAAAGTGTATTTTGCTAAAGGTATAGTGAGTTTTAAACGTTTGAACGATTAGGTCATTTAGAGAATTAGTCTCTTTTTTTAAGGCATCTGCATCTTTCATCTGCCCACGCGCTTGCAAAGCTTTTATCTTAGAGCTTTGATCTGATAGTCGAATCAAGAGCACTCCATTTTGTAGCATCTTGAGGTGAGCAGATTTATCTTGCTGACTGACAGGTTTTTGCCCAAAGCACAATGCTATATAAAAAGATAAAATAGCGGTAATAAATAATCTTGTCCACATAGTATTGTTGTTAATTGTTAAGAAAAATTTAAATGAAAATATTGATTACTTTCATGCTCTAAAATATACCGATTTTTGCAGAAACCGCTGATTATCTATTTACATCTTATAGATAAACCAGGTTTTAGAAATAAAGGTAACCCAGCACTAAGTACATTACGTTTAATAAAAGACAAACTTAGATGCACAATGGTTCGGTAATGAATTTAAAGTCGCTGATAACCAGCAAATTAGATTTTTAATAGTTGGCTTAGCAAATAGCAGATAAACAAGCACTTACTTTGCTGTGTTTAATTTTTGAGAATTACCGTGGTACACATGCTATAAAATTGAATTTAAAAATGATGCAACAATCTATTGATATACAGGCGCTTAATGCGCAGATCCAAGCAGACAGCGCTTTTGTTACCAAGCTGTATGCAGAGACTTCCCAGACTATTGTTGGACAAGAACACATGTTAGAACGTCTTCTTGTGGGATTATTGACCAAAGGACATGTATTATTAGAGGGACTGCCTGGTCTGGCAAAGACCTTAGCCATAAAGACATTGTCCAGTGCGACTAATGCGCAATTCAGCCGGATACAATTTACTCCTGACTTGCTTCCTGCAGATATAGTAGGGACAATGATTTACAATCCAAGCAAGAATGATTTTTCTGTTAAGAAAGGACCTGTATTTGCCAATTTTGTATTAGCGGATGAGATCAACCGTGCGCCTGCCAAAGTACAAAGTGCATTGCTTGAGGCCATGCAAGAAAGACAGGTGACCATAGGTACGAATACTTTCAAATTAGAAGAGCCATTTTTAGTATTGGCGACACAAAATCCTATCGAACAAGAAGGGACCTACCCATTGCCAGAAGCACAAGTGGATAGATTTATGCTAAAGGTCAAAATAGATTATCCTAACCAAGATGAGGAGCGAGAAATCATCAGAAGGAATCTCAATATCGATGGATTTGGTAAAGTAAAACAAGCCGTGTCTCTGGAAGAAATAATGACCGCGCGATCAACCGTTCGTAAGGTATATATGGATGAGAAGATTGAGCAGTATATCTTGGACATCGTTTTTGCAACGAGAACACCAGAAAAATTTGGTCTTGAAAAATTGAAGCCTCTGATTAGTTTTGGGGGATCACCTAGAGCAAGCATCAATCTTGCCTTAGCATCAAAGGCCATTGCTTTTTTGAATAGAAGAGGCTACGTTACTCCAGATGATGTGCGCAATATTTGTTACGATGTACTTCGGCATAGAATAGGGATTACCTATGAAGCAGAAGCAGAAAACATCACCCAAGAAGAGATAATCAAGCAAATACTAAATGCGGTAGAAGTTCCTTAATAGTTGCTTTTGATATTCCAATTTACCTTCAACCCAATTATTCAAAAGATTGCAAATGAAAGATTACATATTGAAATGGTGTTTCGCATTGATGCTTATATGTGCAGTCAATTTTTTGTTTGCTCAATCCTTGATGGAAAAAGAAGTGATGAAATTGTTTGATACCCCTATCACTTGGTTGCACAATTATGAAGGGCACATTGACGAAGTACATTCCGCTAAACTGTGTGTTGCATTTGATGGATTCAATTGCAAAGGGTATCTACAATATGCGGATGCAGAAACGACTTACCTGCTGGAGGGGTCTTTGCAAGCTGGCAACCTCATACTTCTCGAAAAATTTGAAAACGTACCCAGCGGTTACTACAAAGGAAGATTAGAAAATGAAACTATTGCATTGGATTGGACCTCTATAGATGACAAGCAATCTTATGCTGCATCTTTTGATAAAAAATCTATCACGCAATCTGCTCAAAAAGAAGTTGATCTAAGAGAGAAGAGGCCATTGAATGTACATAATAAATCATCTTACATCGATCACTCTACAATCATCAAAAAAGATATCCCCAGACTAAATGAAGATTTTGACAAAGAGATAGAAAAGTTGATGAGTGATTGGAACAAGGAGATAGAAAGAAATACGACAAAAAAATCTAAGGATAGATTTGAGAATAAGGCGGAAGTATGGTTTCAGATAACGGAGTTGTCTGATAAGTATTTTTCGGGTTACATCAATTATTCTAGTTCTTGGAACGATAAGATAAAAACAGTTTCCTTCAATTATGATAGAGAATTGAACAAATATATACACACGAGTGACTACTTTAAACCTACTGCAAAGTGGGAAGCAGGCGTCAAGCAGAGGATTGTAGAAGCCAATCAGAAAATGGGGGAGTCAGAAGATAAAATTAATTGGATGAAAAATGTTTCTCTGCTCAACCCAGTGTTATGTGATTTAGGAATTAAGGTGAAGACAGAAAGAAGTTCAGTATATGGTCAGCCAGAAATTTTTATACCATGGGCTAATATAAGTTCAGATAAAATATCTCCTGCGAAACTTAAAAAAATGAAAAAGTAAGATTAACGTGGATACGGCAGAACTCTTAAAAAAAGTACGGAAGGTAGAAATCAAGACCAGAGGTTTGAGTAAGCAGATCTTTTCTGGAGAGTACCATAGTGCCTTTAAGGGAAGGGGGATGTCATTTAGCGAGGTTCGTTCTTACCAGTATGGTGATGATGTTCGCAATATAGATTGGAACGTAACGGCCAGAACTGGAGAAGCCCACATTAAAGTATTCGAAGAAGAAAGAGAGCTAACCGTTATTTTATTAATTGATGTGAGTAAGTCTTCATTTTTTGGGATGGGCGAGCAAATGAAAAATGATATGATTACGGAGCTTTGTGCAGTCATATCCTTTTCGGCCATTAATAATAATGATAAAGTAGGGGTGCTTTTCTTTTCAGATCGAATAGAGAAATTCATTCCACCTAAAAAAGGAAAAACACATATTCTGAGGATCATCAGAGAATTGTTGGATTTCGAACCAGTAGGTAAAGAAACCAACATCGGTATGGCTTTAGAGTATTTCAACAACATGGTAAAAAAGAGATGTATTTGTTTTGTACTTTCTGATTTTATCGCTGATGGATACGATACCGCTTTGCGAATAGCAGCACGGAGACATGATTTAATCGGAATGCACATTTATGATCCTAAGGAAAAGGAGCTGCCGAATATTGGATTGATTAGAGTGGTAGATGCAGAAACTGGGAGCTTTCATTATTTAGATACCAGTAGTGCTCGAGTACGCTCAGCGCAGAGCGAGTGGTTTTCTAAAAACAATGCCTATTTCAAAACAGCCTTTGCGAAAAGTGGTGCGGACTTGATTAGCCTCCGTACTGATGAAGCTTACACGGGCCCATTATTGAATTTTTTTAAAAAACGTTCTAAATAAATTTGCAACAGTTATTGAGACATATTGCCTTTTGCCTTGTATTATTGAGCATCACTAGTTTTGCCTATGGCCAGCAAGTTGTAGCCAAGGTGGATAGTGCGCATATCATGATAGGAGATCATCTCAATTTGTATTTAAAGATATTAGGTACGGATGGCGTTGTAAATCCTAGAGCAGATTTGAGTCCCATAGATACGGCGCAAGCATTTGAATTGGTAAAAGAAGGCGACTGGGAAAAGATTGTAGTAGATGATAAGTCCATTTATCAAAAGCAACTTACGATTACTTCATTCGACTCGGGATATTATTTTATCCCATCCATCAAAGTACAGTTTGATAATGGAAACAAAAAAGTAAGCCAAAAAACACAAAGAATTCAGTTAGCAGTTCTTACCCCGCAGATTGATTCTTTACAAATTAGAATTATAAAAAACATTGTCGCTGAACCGGTGACCCTGGCGGACTATATGCCTTTGATTTTGTCCGTTCTTGGACTTCTTTTCTTATGTCTGATTGGATACTTCATTTATAGGCGTATTCAAAATAAACCAGTCGAAGAAGTGTATGTAGCGCCCAAGCCTCCGCATGAAATCGCGTTAAACAAATTGAAGGCGCTTTCAGAAAAAGAACTTTGGCAAAAAGGAAAGCTTAAGGAATACCAATCCGAGCTGACTTATATTGTGAGAGAGTATCTAGAAAAGAGATACAATATTCAAGCGCTAGAGTCAACAACTGCAGAAATAATTAGAGCACTCAAAAACGAAGATATTTCTGAGGAGCACAAAACGCAGTTGTCTGATATGTTTAGAATGGCAGATATGGTGAAGTTTGCAAAAGCGACTCCCCCGATTGATTCACAATCTAAACTGCTAAATGAGGCAGAGTCATTTGTCACGAATACTAAAAAGGAAGTTATTGCTGAACCATTAAACCCCGATGAGGCATGAGTGGATTAAGTAATATTCAATTTGTACATCCTTGGTTTTTTCTTTTGTTACCAATTGTCCTGGGCGTGTTAGTGTGGTATTACCTGCGCAGGCAATCTTATTTTCCCCGTTTTAGAATGTCAAGTTTGCAAGGGGTAGAAGATATTACGTCTTTGAAGTCTAGATTGACCATCTTGACGCCCATATTGAGAGGTATCAGTTTGTTGGCTTTAGTATTTGCGATGGCGAGGCCGCAGTCTGTGCTCCAAGAAGAAGAAGTAAAAGCAGAAGGAATTGATATTGTCTTAGTGATGGATTTGTCGAGTAGTATGCTTGCTCAAGATTTCACACCCGATCGTCTATGGGTAAGTAAGGTCGTTGCTGGAGATTTTGTTAAAGGAAGAAAATACGATCGCATAGGCCTGACTGCCTTTGCAGGTGAAGCATATACGCAAGCTCCCTTGACTACGGATCACGCGGTCATTTTGGATTTCTTAAATCCTGAAAGTGGTCTCCAAGTTGGAAAGCTTCAAGATGGTACCGCTATTGGTATGGGCTTAGCTACAGCAGTCAATAGACTTAAAGATAGCGAAGTGAAGTCTAAAGTAGTTATCTTATTGACGGATGGAGTGAATAATTCTGGATATGTAAAACCCATCGATGCAGCAGAAATAGCTAAAGAGTTTGGAGTAAAAGTATATACCATTGGAGTGGGCTCTACTGGACATGCACACACCCCTAGGAATAGAAATGCCAGGGGACAATTTATTTATAGTTTACAGGGAGTAGAAATTGATGAAGTCTTGCTGAAAGAAATTTCAAGTATGACTGGTGGCCGTTATTATAGAGCGACAAATGAAGAGAGCCTTCAAGAGATATACGCCTCGATAGATCAATTGGAAAAAACAGAAATTGAGGTATCCGTGTTAAAGCGATATCAAGACAAGTTTTATCTCTTTGCCCTTATAGGCTTGATTGCTCTTTTTTTAGAAATGATATTGAAGTATACACTATTAAGATCTATTCCTTAGACTATGTTTAGATTTGAAAATATAAGCCATTTATATGGATTGGTGCTAGTGCTACTTGTGCTTGTTGCCTTTCTTATTTATATGGGATTTCGAAATAGGGGACTAAAAGAATTAGGAAATTGGACTAATCTTCAAAAGATGATTCCAAGCTTTTCTAAGCGAAAGCCCATCTTAAAATTTGTATTACCTGCAGTGGCATTACTTTGTATTTGTATTGGCTGGGCCAATCCGCAATGGGGCTCTAAAAAAGAAAAAGTGCAAGCTAAAGCGGTAGATGTTTTTATTGCTTTAGATATCAGCAATAGTATGTTGTGCGAAGATGTTCGTCCTAGTAGATTAGAACAGGCACAAAAATTTGGACAAGAGCTAGTAGTAGGACTAAAGGGAGAACGTATAGGTTTGATACTTTTTGCGGGAAATGCATACTTGCAAATGCCATTGACAAATGATTATGCAGCCGCGGCTATGTTTATGAGAAGTGCGAATACAAAAATGGCTCCTACTCAGGGCACAGCCATTGCCGAAGTAATAGATCTAGCAACGAGCTCATTCAGTGAAGACAACAAACATCATAAAGCCTTAGTGATTATCACAGATGGAGAAAATCATGATGAGACTGCTTTGGTCAAAGCACAAACGGCTAGTGAAGAGGGTATGTTGACATTTACCGTAGGGGTGGGTACTGCCGAGGGAGGCCCTATACCCATTTCTTTCAATGGGAGAAAAGCATTCAAGCAAGACAGATCAGGACAAGCTGTTGTTTCTAAGATGAATCCCGAAATGCTAACAGAGCTAGCCTCAAAAGGCAACGGGACCTATTTTAATCTTCAAGAGAATTCTGATAAAGTAATAACTGAACTACGCAAGCGAATTGATAAAATAGAAAAAAGGGATATTGAGCAACGTTCATTTACGGAGTACAATAGTTATTTTCAATATTTTATTGGCTTCGCTCTATTACTTTTATTGATTGATATTTTCTTTTCGTACCAAAAAAATCAATGGGTAAAAAATAAAGATATTTTTGATGTTTAGTTTCTAAATTTTTAAAATAGAAAGCCTGATAAATACGTTTGTCAAAATATGATGAGATCGATATTTTTCTTCTTAGTTGTAATTTTAACTGCTGTCCAGCTTCATGGTCAGACTGCGCACAAATTGCTTCGCAATGCAGATAAGTTGTACGAAAAAGAGAATTTTGAAGGAGCAGAAGAAACTTATAGAAAAGCCATCGAAGATGAACTTTCTGCTAATGGAGAATACAATTTAGGCAACTCAATTTATCAACAAAATAGATATGAAGAGGCACTTAATCACTTTGAACAAGCAGCTAGCTTAGCAAGTGATCCATCAGTCAAGTCTGATGCATATTACAATTTAGGCAACACCTATATGAATATGCAAGAGTTTGAAAAAGGAGTAGAGGCGTATAAAAATGCACTAAGAAATAATCCGGATGATGAAGACAGTAAGTATAATCTTTCCGTAGCCAACAGGCTTGTCAAGCAAATGCAGCAACAACAGCAGCAGCAGCAACAACAACAAGAAGGCGGAGAAGAGGAAGAGGAAGAAGAGAAGGAGCAACAACAACAGCAACAACAGGAAGAAAACCAGCAGCAAGAGGGAGACGAAAAAAGTGAAGAAGAGAAAAAGAAAGAAGAGGGAGAAAGTGAAGAGGAGCAAAAAGAAAATAAACCTCAAGCGGGAGAAGAAACGGAAAAGAAAGACCTGAATAAAGAGGAGGCAGCCGAGCTTTTAAAAATTGTGGAAGACGAAGAAAAAAGAACACAAGAGAAACTAAAAAAGGCAGATTCCAAACCTAACAAGCAAGAAAAAGATTGGTAAATAATGAAACGGTTCTCAATCATTACTATTCTACTATTAACTTTTATGTGCAAAGGACTTCTTAGCCAAGACCTTGCAGTTTCTACCAATGTGAGTAAGGACACATTGCTTGCAGGGGAGAGATTGACAATACAGTATATCGTAAAAGGAGGTAACATTACTGATTTTGAAACACCAGATTTTTCTGGCTTGCGGGTACTAGCTGGGCCCAATGTCTCTTCGTCTACCACTATTATAAATGGGCAGATGAGTCAAGAAGCATCGTATAGTTTTATTTTGCAAGCTATTTCCGTTGGAGACATAGAAATTAAACAAGCACAAGTATCTGTAGGAGAAGATATTTTTGAAACGGACGCTATCAAGATTCATGTGTTAGAAAATCCCAATCAAGAAGTCATGGACAATCTTGAAGAGGTTCCGCCTTCAAAAAAGAAATTAAAAAAGAAACGGAAAACGTACAAAATATAAATATGCGCAAAGTTTTTCATCTACTTTTACTCCTTACTTCCTTAACAAGTAGCCTGCAAGCTCAATACCTGTTTAAGGCCGAAGCTAATGCGCGCAAGGTAGTGGTAGGAAACACTTTCGCCTATTCAGTGACTTTAGAACAGATAGATTCTAGATCTTTTCGTGGTCCAGACTTTAGAGACTTTAACGTAGTGAGTGGTCCATCTACGAGTATGTCTTCTACGACCATCAATGGAGTGACTAGTAGCGAATTTAAGTTTGTGTACACTCTACAACCTAAACAAGCAGGCGAGTTTGTGATACCTGCGGCCACCGCGATGTATGACAACAAAAAGATAAAATCTAATTTGGTCAAAATCGTAGTGCTAAAGGGGAAAGGTGGAGCTAAAAGTCAAAAAGAGCTAAACAAAAATATGTCAGAGCAAATGTTTGTGCGCGCAGTACCTTCATCTGATACAGCATATATCGGGCAGCAAGTGTTGCTTGAGTATAAAATTTATTACGCGGTCAACGTCAAGCGATATGATCAAGTAAGAGAACCAGCTTACGATGGATTCTTTGTGGAAAAACTACGCACCAGAGGCTCTAATAGAACTATAGAAGTAGTCAATGGAGAACAGTACAACGTGAGTACCGTCAAGACAGTAGCCTTGTATCCTCAACGAACAGGAAAGCTCGAAATCGAAGCTTCTAAGTTTAAGTTGGGAGTCAATGACCCTACCAAAAAATCTCGAAGCATATTCTTCGAACCAATTAACTATTTTAACTTCACGACCGATCCTGTGGTGATTGATGTTTTAGAATTGCCTAAGAATGCGCCTGCTTCTTTTTCTGGTGCAGTAGGAAAGTACACCGCCCAGTCTGTCGTAAGTCCTTCTAATTTAACAACAGATGATGCGCTGACCATAAAGTTGGAGATTAGTGGTAATGGTGATGTTAAACGGTTACTTCCGCCAGATGTGATCTTTGATGACAATCTAGAGGTTTACAGCAAATCCGTTATTGAAAAAAAATCTATTCCCAGAGAAGATTATATGCAAAGCTATATGAGTTTGGAGTACACGGTACTTCCTCAAAAGGCAACACGATATCTCATAAAACCAGAGTTCACTTATTTTGATCCAGATAGTGCTAAATACATTACCATCATCACAGGTGTTGATAACATTATGGTGCGGCAAGGAACCAATAAGAAGAATGAAAGGGCTGTAGTCTCTGAAAGTGATGCCATGTCTTCTGCGCTAAAACCACTGTTGACGAGTACCTCATTGACGAGTATGTCTAGTAGCGCTTGGATTCATAGCCCCATAGGGAAGTCGCTTTTCGCACTACCTTTTTTAGCGATGTGTGGTATTCTCATCTATCGAAGAAATGAAATCAAAAAAGGCAATATTGACCCTGACTTAGTAAGGAAGCAACAAGCTGCCGGTGTAGCCAAGAAAAGACTATCCACTGCAGAAGAGCATATGAAAAAGAACGAGAGTAAATTGTTCTTTGATGAAATCGCCAAGTCTATGTTTGGATACATCGGAGATAAAATGGACATCCCGTTTTCAGAATTATCTAGAAGCAATATTGCCAATAAGCTGCAAGCAAAACAAGCTTCTCCCCAAACGATCGAAGCCCTATCTGCGCTCCTTGAAAGGTGTGAAATGGCTCGTTTTGCGGGCGTCTCAGGAGAAAGCGCTATGCAAGAAGTGTACACATCCGCGCACGAAATTATTGCCTCCTTAGAAAATCAATAATTTTTTTTTAGCCTAATAAAAAAAAACAAGTACAATTTGACTATCCAAGAAGCCCAGCGTAAAGTAGACGAATGGATCAAGACCATCGGTGTAAGATATTTTGACGAGATGACTAACACCGCCGTCTTGATGGAAGAAGTAGGAGAGATGGCCCGCCTTATGGCCAGAGTCTATGGAGAGCAATCCTTCAAGCGACCAGAAGATGAGAAGAATGCGATGGATAATCTTTCTGCCGAGATGGCAGACGTCTTATTCGTACTTATCTGTTTGGCCAACCAAACAGGCATTAACCTAGAGGAAGCACTGATCAAAAGTCTTGCAAAGAAAACAAACAGAGATAAAGATCGCCACCAAAACAATAAGAAACTAAAAGAATAAGCGCTCTCCACTCTCCACTCTCCTCCTTTTTGCAGCCTCGATAGAAGCGATACAAGTGGTGCTGATATGCATATGAGTCAAGGAGTAGAGCTGGATGAGCGACCAAGCGAATACGGCACTACGACTATGACGAACTGTATATCAGTGACAGGCGTACAAGCGGATAGCGGGAAAAGCTGCCCTTTGAATAATTATAAATGGTGAGTCCGCTCCGAAAAGTCACGAAACCAAAAAATGACTCTTTTGGCGATATTTTCCATTTTCTCAGTCCACTGATGCTCAGGCATCACTGAATTTCGAAAATAAAAACTCTCATCCAAAATAGCCCACTTTTTGAAATCCGCTACTTTCCGGAGTGGACTCAATTGTGAATTATAAACGCTAAGAACTCTCCACTCTCCACTCTCCACTCTCCACTCTCAATTCTCCACTCTCAATTCTCCACTCTCCACCTAACTCCACTCTCAATCCTATTCAGCCCAGCCTTTGCTTTTTGGTGTAAGCTAGTCCTATAGTCCTCTGGATCCATTTTGATACATAGATCAAAGTACCGCTGCGCTTCTTTATAGTTCTCTAACTTTTCATAGATTAGACCACACTGTAGGGCCGCATTGCAAGCGTAAAAATAGGGTGCATTGATACCAAAAGCTATGCTGTAGTTATAATTGTTAATGGCCTCAGGAATATTTTTTAAGGCATGATTTATTCTGCCTAGCCGATAAGCATACTCCAGCCTATCTTTCTCGATATTATATTCATCTACAGGTGTTGCCTCCAACATACTTTTGGCTTCATCGTAATATCCGCCATCAAACAAGAGTCGCGCACTGAGTAGGGTTGGGTTAGGGATGATATTTTTCCCAGCCTCTTTCATGGCACTCTTGTCGCTATCGATGAGTGTATATCCTCTGACTTGACAAAGACGCATATTGTTTTTGTAGGCAATTTCATTTCCATGCACCAAGAAGTGCCAAGCCAATTTTTGGTAGGCATCTTTGATCAAATTTACGCCACGGTAATTGTTCAGATAGTGCTCTATATATATATCCGCGTTGGGGTCTAGCGCATACAGCATGGCATACCCTTGCAGTAGATCCAAATAATAAAACGGCAAGTAGCCCTCACCACTAGGTTTTTGTTCCAATACGATTAACGCCTCTTTAGAACGCCCGACCCGCATCGCAATATTGGCAATGGCAAAACACGCCAAGGGGTTATTTGCTATATCTAGATTAGCTTCTGATATAGTCTTCCAGGCCAGGTCTGACTTATTGTCCAAATGAAGCAAGAGAAAGGCATAACTCACCACAGTTTCTTGTGTGAAGATAAAATCAGTAGCCTTACTATAAGCTATAGCCTCTTCCAATTCTAGCTTTCCTTGTGCGATGGTTCCATCTAACCTTCCGATCAGTTTAAGGCCCCATTTATAATTGTCAGGAATAGTGCCGACGATAGCGTGGATGATGCCGAGACTTTTAAGGGAACCCTTAAAAGAGGGGAACTGGTCTAGGTTTTTCTCTAGTTGCTTATAGGCCCGATTGACCTCAGTAAACGCCTGAAAGTACTCTTCAAATTTTAATCGAGAAATCGCCCATTGCAACTGTATCTCCGCCTGACTAAAGAGAAAGAACGGCGAATCCTGGGGCCCCTGACGAATCTTTTGTAGCCTTATATTTTTATTTCCTTCTAGCCTTTCAAATTCTTCTATATCCTCATTTATGAAAATCGTCAGAAAGTCAATATAGTTTTCGATATGGTATACACTGAGATTGTTCGGCTCTACACTTTTGATCGAGTCTATCAAAAGTCGACCCTCATCTAGTCTTAATGAGATAATCTTTTCATAAGCCTCCGTTACCAAAGGACTGTATTCAAAATAATAGTGCTCACTAGACATCACATTTTTAGATGCCAATAGGCACACTAGAAGGAGCAGGTATTTTATAGAGTGTAACAACACATCAAATATAACGCGCACTGAATATAAATAGTGATACAAGACACATCATTTCAATAAAAAAGTGTCTTTGAAATTTAATTCAAAGACACTTTCGATTGTTTTTATTTGGATATTGGTAAGCCTTATTTTTTGTCTGTAAGCGAAGAGTCAACTAGAACTCTACCACAGTGCTCACAGGCTATGATTTTCTTTCTCATTCCGATTTCCAACTGTATCTGTGGCGGAATCTTATTGAAGCAACCTCCACAAGAATCTCTTTCTACTGTAGCTACCGCTAGGCCGTTTCTATACGCAGCTCTTACTTTATCGTAAGCTCTCAACAATCTATCTTCGATTACTTTACGCTGCTTATCCGCTTTCTTGTTTAGCTTGATTTCCTCCTTGTCCGTCTTCTCCTTGATCTTTTCTAGCTCCACCTTCTTAGCTTCTAAGTCATTCTTCTTTTCAGCCAGCTTTTCTTGCGCATTGGTAAGCGATTCTTTCTTGATCTCTATATTAGACTCTGCAGTCTTGATTTTCTTGGTAGACAATTTGATGTCCAATTCTTGATATTCAAGTTCCTTAGTAAGGGCCTCAAATTCTCTGTTGTTCTTTACCTCATCCATCTTCTTCTTATAGCGCTCCGCTAATATCTCCGCCTCCTTAATTTTATTAACGTGATTCGTCTTCTCAGTCTCAAGATCCTGTATCGCACCTTCTAATTTCCCCACTCTAGTGTCTAAACCCGCTATTTCATCCTCCAGGTCCTTTACCTCCATCGGTAACTCTCCTTTCAATATCTGTAGCTTATCTATATCAGAATCAATCGATTGCAAAGCATACAGCTGCTTTAGTCTATCTTCTATTGTTATTTCAGTGGTAGTAGCCATGATTATTAGATTTTTAGTAAACTCGTGGTGAATTAATAATAAAACACTGGATTTGTACTAATTTTAGTACAATGGGACGCAAAATTACTAAATTTTTTTGTTATTAACCCATGTAATAGCTCAATAGTATACTGTTCTGACTCATAATGCCCTATGTCTGCAATGATTATCTTCCCATCGGCATCAAAAAACTCATGATACTTATAGTCAGAGGTGATAAAGATATCTGCTCCTTGGCGGATCGCATGGGATAAGAGAAAGCCTCCCGAGCCCCCACAAACGGCCACTTTGCTGATTTTTTTATCCAACACGGCCGTATGCTTAAACACCTTCAAATCCATGGCTTTTTTCAGCCTTTTGAAGAAAGTCGCTGGCAGCAGTGGCTTAGCCAAATGGCCTATCATCCCCGACCCTACTTGGTGATTGCGTTCAGAAATAGGGTAGGTATTATATTGTAGTGCTTTAGATCCTATGCTGTTTTGCAGAAAGTGCACCAAGTCACCGACCTCATTTTCGGCCACAGCGGTTTCGTATTTCATCTCAGCTACGTCACGCTTTTTGTCGGTTTGAACGGCTAGCAGACTATGCACGTTATGGAAGCCAGCTGGGACCCCCTTTTTAGAATAATATTTTTGATAGGCTTCTATCTGACTTTGATTGAGATAGAATTCTAGCTTCACCAAGTTTTTCTTGGGGGCGAGGAGCTGTAAGTTTTTGAGCGATAGTTTCTCCGCGATTTTAGTATTTACCCCATTGCGATATACATTATCTAGATTAGTATGGATCGCATAGATGCAGATATCATGTTTGATGGCCTGCATCACCGTGCGCTCCACATAGGTATTTCCATTAAAGCGCTTCAGACCCTTAAACACAATCGGATGATGCGCGACGATGACATTACACTTCCGTTTTCTAGCTTCTGCTATGATATCTTCAGTGCTATCTAGACAGATGAGTACCCCTTTGATGGTGACGTTTGGATCCCCGACGATCAGGCCAGCATTGTCATAAGATTCCTGGTAAGCAGGAGGCGCTATGGCTTCTAAGTAATCAATTAATTTCTGCAATTTCATGGACACAGTGAATTATACCTAATACAGGGTCATGCACCTTTTATTCGAGCCTCGATTTTGGTGCTAGAGTAGCCATCTAAAAAAGCGATGGTTTTCACTACTCCACCCGCCTGTATTACTACGTCGTGTCCGACTATTTGGTTCAGTTCATAATCGCCCCCTTTTACGAGTATATCTGGTAGCAAACCTTCAATCAGCAGCAGGGGAGTATCCTCCTCAAAAACCACCACCGCATCTACACATTCCATACTAGCGAGCATCATGGCACGGCTGTGCATATCGTGGATAGGTCGGTGCTCACCCTTGAGCCTAGACACAGAAGCATCCGCATTTAGCCCGACAACCAATCGGTCCCCGAGCGCTCTAGCCTCAGCAAGATAAGTCACATGACCCAGATGCAATAGATCAAAACACCCATTCGTGAAGACAATTTCCTCTCCGCGCACCCGCCAGGCATTGACGCGCCTTTGGAGGCTCGGAAGATCTGATATTTTAGCTTTTATGTGCTCCAGCATCATCGACTATATCAAGAGGTTTGTAATTTCTGTTAAGGTAGCCAATTATCGCGAAGCCCAGTATCCCAAAGGAGATATTAGTAGCCAACTGTATCGTACAAAACGAAATATTAGAAAACGAAGCGGCATCAAATTCAGATATACCATATAAACCAAGCGCCACAATAGTCAAATAATGGTAGGAGCCCATACCTCCTGGAGAGGGAATCACGATGCCCCATGCGGCAAATACAAAAGCCAATAAAGCAGCTACGGGAGGCAGATTTTCTGTAGGTGCAAAAGCAAAGAAACTTACGTACACCATCATAAAGTACATCACCCATATCAGCACAGAGTGAAACAAGAACAAGGGCACATTATCCAGCTTGCCAATACTCAATATCCCTTCCTTGAACCCAAGCGCTACCTTGGCTATCTTTTTATAAAACCCTGTCTCCGCAAAAGTAGATCTGAAGAAAAACAACAGCAGTACAGCACCCAGGACTAGTCCCCCCACCAACAACAGCGTCTGCCAGCCAAAGCCACCAAAGAAAGCCTTCATAGGCCCACCAAAATAACCCCAAATCTTGTCGTATTCTAGCAAGAGCGCCAGCACAGAGACGATCAGTATACTGATTACATCCAGCAGCCTATCCAGGACCACAGTCCCCATGACCTTCTCAGCAGGTATGTTTTCGTACTTACTCAGGACCCCAGCCTTGATGACCTCACCAGCGCGAGGCAAAAACAAATTGGTAAAATATCCGATCACCGTACACAGAAACGTATTGATGAGTCGCGCCTCTCTGCCCAGCGGTTTGATGAGCATCTTCCACCGCATCGCCCGGCTGATATTGCTGATCGTGAAGGTGACAAATATCATGAATATCCAGAACGGCCGCGCCGACTTAAAATCCTCAATCAGCTTCGTCCCAAAATCGCAATCCGCCTCCGCTTGCCCCTTCGCCATGCAGTCCACCACATACTTCGCCGAAAAACTACTATATAGATAATAGAGGATACCAAGCCCAACGCTAAAGAAAACTATGACCTTGACAATATTGAGGAGTGTTTTTTTCACCTGCTCTAGACTAGCTTGTTCTCATCATCAGGAAACACAGCGATAGGCTTATATTTCTTGGCCTCCTCCGCATCCATCCATGCATAAGAGATGATGATCACGATATCACCAACCGCCACCTTACGCGCCGCCGCGCCATTGAGGCAGATCGTCCCAGCGCCCCTTTTACCCTTTATGACATAGGTCTCGAGGCGCTCACCGTTATTATTATTCACGATTTGCACACGTTCTCCCTCTATCAGGTTGGCGGCATCCATGAGGTCCTCATCAATAGTGATGCTCCCCACATAGTTGAGGTCCGCCTGCGTTACCGTAGCACGATGTATCTTGGATTTGAATCTTTGTATCAACATAATAGGTCAAAGTTACTCAATATTGTAGTGTATTGCTATGATTTGATTTTTCTTTTTTTGGGACCTACCCACGCCGAAAAAAGCGTGGGTCGCTATGTTCCGTGACTCCCTGTTCGGTCGGTCCTGACGGACTGTCGCCTCTCGGCTCCACCACTGCACAGCGCTAGGTCGTTATATTGAAAGTTTTGCCGTGTTTCTGATTTTAGTAAGCACTACAAATTGCTGCACTGTATTTAGATAAATGTAACTAGGTGCAGGTATTCATCCAAACCCGTAGCATAAAAATTATTTGTTGAATACCAAGATGAAGGAGATGTTAGGAAGAATAAATTTAATTTCTAACTCGATGCTATGAAGTCATCTAATTTCAGAGGTGAATTACTCTATTATGGTAACGATAGTCAATTGTCTTAATCATATTAAAATAATTTTAAGCACAGATCCTACCGTCAATTTTTATTTTGGACCAGGTGATGTTATTGTAGCTAATAACTGGACAAATCCAGAGGGCCCAAATGGGAGTACTTCTGCAGTTTTTGGGCTAAATCAATCCTTTTTGATAGGGTCTTATGATAATTTCACAGTAGAGCAAAATTGCCAGACTGTTGAAATAAGTATCGCCTCAGATGGTAGTACTGGAAACACAAACGATGAATTTGTAGTTTATTGGTGGAATAATGTCGAAGCCCCTTGTAACTCTCCATTAATCAGCTTTGATGACCTATGCGGAAATAACCCAAATTGTGTTCCTTGCTCGGGAAATTTATGCAATAATTTATGTGACGGCACTTTACTTCCAATAAGCATTAATATTGGAACGACGAGAGTGCTGTTTTCAGATGATACGGACAATACGATTACTGAAGTATATACCAATCAAACTTTTGGTATTCCTAGTGGGAATGCACCATTGGATTGCAACAACGATTTACAGTTTTTAATTCAAGAAGATTTGTTGGTGGATCAAGATTGGTGCATGTTTTCAAATTTTTCGAGAGCGGTATTTTTTGAGCAAGGTAAGAAGATAATCATTCCTTCAGGGGTTACTGCAAGATTTGTAGACGCTACATTTGACTCTTGCTCTGATATTTTCTGGGACGCCATAGTTGTTGAAGAAGGAGGTACCTTACTTATGAGTAATTGCACTTTTAAAGATGGAAACAACGCAATTAGGATGGAGAGAGGAGCTACAGTCCGTCTCACTGGATGTAATTTTTCGGACAATTATGTTGGAATCTTCTTAGATGACAATACGCCAGGGCAAAATACTTTTGATTTGAATTTGAGAGGAAATAGCTTTCAGGGTTCAGGGTTTCTTGCACAGCCTTACCAAGGACAAAACCCTGTACCAATAGATTTACCGCGGGCAGGTATTGAATTGACTAATGTTGGCTTTGCTAATCTCTCTGCATTTGGCTTTGACTTCTCGACCATTAATATCTTCGACAATATGCGTAATGGAATTGTGTCTACCAATTCTTCTTTTATTTTTGGGGGTTCGCAATTTAGCAATATGATTAGAACAAGCAGAAGTGGTATCTCAGGCTATGGTATTTTTGCTACCAATAGAGGAGGATCTAGTCTTGTGCAACAAATGCCTAGCATCACAGAGGAGTTGTTTACAAATATGCATACTGCTATTTTCCTGAATAACGTTTCAGCTTCTATTGATAGAGCTGTGATTAGTAATGTTACTGATGGTATCCGGGTGAGAAACGGAATCAATAGAATTATTGATTTGAAAAATTCTATTATCGCAGCGGATAGATACGGAATCCATACCAGCAACAATTCACCCCACTTTGGTAACATGATGAATAATCAAATCACGGTCGACTCTGAATTTACAAACGCAACAGATGCAATTGCCTCAGCTGGTATATTGTGTGAAGAGAATGAGCTGAACTTTGGTGGTGCAGGATGGCAAATAGATGATAATGTTGTGAATTTGATCAGAGGAGACGTAGCCCTTGCCTATACAGGCAGTAGAGCAAAAATTACAAATAACCAGCTGGTCAATACTACAACCAGTAAAAAACGGTATACCCTTCTAGATATTGATAATGCAGCTGGTTCTATCGTATCATGCAATATAATTGGCTCACTGCCAGTAGGGGATACTAATTTTACAAAAAGTACTGGTGTAAATATCGTAGATTCTCCTTTTATGCGAGTAGCTTGTAATGATGTCTCAGCCGTAGAAGATGGATTTACTTTTAGCGGCCCTAGTAGCGGTATGGACTTTAGAGTGAATAGTATGGCAAATAATGGCGTTGGCTTGCAGTTAGACAATATTGCCGTCATAGGCACCCAAGACTTGCAAAACAACTGCTTTAGTAATAATGGTTTAGCGGCCCTACATTTTTCTAACGACGAACAATTTATTCAAATGTCTCATTTCAGAGTGCTTTGCGCATCAGATGGAGGAGACGACTCTTGTATCTGCCCTCCGCTATCTGAGATACAAACAGGAGTACTCAACCCACTTAATCCAGATCATTTTTTCTCTCAAACTCCTTTTGGCGAAGGAGCGGAGTGTGAAGAAAGCGAAATGACATGCTTGACTAGGCAGGGGCCTGTGAGGATCTCGGAGCCTGCAGATGCCATCAGCCTAGATATTGCGGCGAATAGACAAATATACAATGGAGCAGAGCCTCAGTTAGAGAGGATGATGCAATATGACCTATTCAGACTGCTAGCGGGACTATCTGAGCCGATAGAGGAGTCCAGCATGATCGCTTACCATGGAGACAATGTAAACAGCAACTTAGGAAAGCTTCATCAGATAGCGAGTATAAGCTCAAATGTGCCCAACCAAGCTGCCCTACATGCTCAGATTAAAGAGCGTATCACAGTCTTAAGTACCATTGAAGAAGCATTTTCTAATAATGACATTGATGAGACAGTATACTACAGCGAGCGCAGCAATTTACTTAATCAACTCTCGGATTTATCTACTCAATTGACAAGCAGCGAAAATATATATCAAGCAGATCTGCTGAGCGAATTAGAAACACAGGAATCCTTACTAGATCAGATATATATAGATAGTAGTTATGATGCAAATATGGTTTACATAATGTCTAAGGTGCTGGCTGCTCGGCATCCAGAATTTGTAAATTTTACAGAACAAGAATGGCAAAGCATATATACCTTAGCTAGTCAATGCTCAAAGGATGCAGGACATGCTGTGTATTGGGCACGTACCTTATATAATAATAGCCAATCTTGGACAGATTTTAGTGCTTTGCAAGACTGTGGTGCTGTCCAGGCTAGATCGAATAAGTCAAATGATCATAACTCTAGCTCTGTAGAAATCTCCCCCAATCCGAGTGCGGATATTTTTATGTTGCAATGGCCTACAGACGCGCAGGCTACTATTAGAGTCCTTAACTTACAGGGTAAGATATTACTTCAGAATGAGTTAAGCCAAGGAGATAATACCTTAGATCTTAGTCTACATCCATCAGGTATTTACTACTATAGTATACTACAAGACGGAAATACTGTTCATCAAGGAAAGCTATTGCTGATAGATTAGATTATATTTGGATGTCTACCCATTCCTTTTGGGTAGGCATCTTCATTTTATATTTTATATTATGACTTACAACAAAATACTACAATGCATAATATGCATGCTTCTATTCATAAGCCCTCTAAGAGCTCAAAAACACGATTATACTTGGTTGTATGGTTATGGAGATTTTACGGTTTCAGAGGCCAATTTTAATGGGGTGCTACTCCACTTTGAGGGTCAGGAGGTGAGTACCAGTATCATTGAGAAAGACCAATTTTTATTCTTGACCAGTCTATCCTATTCCGACGCAGAGGGACGATTGCAGTTGTATTCAGATGGCTGTGATTTTTATGACGAGCACGGTGATTTGCTAGAGAATGGAGGCTTTATACATGATGAATTTTGTGTAGGGAATAATGGTTATCCCGCGGACCAAGGAATGTTGGCCTTGCCGACTTCGGATGAGGATATTGTGTCGGTTTTTTACGATGAGGAGTATTTGGCAGATGACTCTTTGGGATTTGATATCCGTGTCCGCTTGCTGCGGGCCATGGTAGACATAAAGGAAAATATAGTGCTGTCCAAGAAGGAGGAAGTACTAGACACTTTGGCAGGAAATATACTGAGTGCGACTAAGCACGCCAATGGCCAGGACTGGTGGATCCTCAATCAAGACTACTTTAGCAATGAGTACAAGTGCTTGTTGGTGAGGGAGGGTGAAGTGATTGATACAGTGAGCAGTTTTATAGGGACCGAGGTCTTAGCGCAGGGTTCTTCACAGTCCAATTTTTCACCAGATGGGACGATGTTTGCGCGCTTCAATGTGCTAGACGATTTGCTATTGTTTGATTTTGATAGAGAGACAGGTCGTTTGAGCAATTTTCGCCACATAGAAGTACCAAGTAGTTTAGAGACCTCTCCTAGGACAGGAGGGCTATCCTTCTCGGGTACCTCTCGATTTTTATACGCCAATAGCGCCTTAGGAATCTGGCAGTACGATACCCAAGCGAGCGATATAGCAGGGTCAGTAGTGCAGGTAGCCGAGCGAGAAGAGTTTGCCACGGGCCAAGAGATATTTGGAAACAGCATCCCTACTTTTTTTCGACGTATGTCGTTGGCGCCAGACTGCCGCATCTATATGAGCTCCCGTGGAGGTGTAGACCGCATCTACGTGATTATGGAGCCAGATCAAAAGGGAGAGGCTTGCGATGTGGTGCAAAACATCAAGATTCCCGTATGGAACGCTAGAACGACCCCACACTTTCCCAACTATCGATTAGATACTGCACCCTTCTGTGATAGTAGCAAGGCCTTTCCCAGTGATTTGATGATACCCGTCTCTACGACCTCTACGACCTCCTTGCCCAGTGCTCGTATTGGGGTCTATCCCAATCCTGCAAGTGACTACCTCAAGGTCTACCTTAAGCATATGAGTAGCCGCGAAGTATCCTTCGTATTGCGTGATGTACTAGGCAGAGAACTGCTGCGCCGCGAGATAGACCTACACAATGGGGAGGCCATCGAGCAGATAGCATTGGATCAGATTACTACGGGTTTATACGTATACAGTATCTATAGCGAGGGAAGAGTTTTGTATTCGGATAGAGTAGTAATAGAATAATAATTCCCAAAAGAGCTTCACCTAGCGTTGCGTTTATAATTGAGTCCGCTCCGAAAAGTCACGAAACCACAAAATGACTCTTTTGGCGATATTTTCCATTTTCTCAATCCACTGATGCTCAAGCATCACTGAATTTCGAGAATAAAAAATCTCATCCAAAATAGTTCATTTTTTGCAATCCGCTACTTTCCGGAGTGGACTCATAATTCACCATTTATAATTTATACTTTCCGAAGGGGCACATTTTACATTTTACGATTTTCAAACCTTTGGCCGTTAGCAGCTTTGTTCTTTTTGCTAACGGCTAATAGCTAACGGCTAATAGCTTTTAACAAAATCATATTATCTATCAACCGCACATCCTTCAGAAAAGCCGCCACACAAGCGACAATCTCGGTGCTCTGATCAGCCGCCGCGATGGGTAAAAGCGTATTTGCATCTGCGATTTCAAAGTAGTCGAGCTTGAGCCCAGCAGACGCTATTTTTTCTTGAGCAGCATTCTTGATGGATGTTATATCTGATTGCTGTATATTTTGCTTCGCCTCAAGCAAGGCCTCATGTAGTACTTTAGCCAAGGTACGATCTTCAGCACTTAGTCGCTCGTTGCGAGAGCTCATCGCCAGACCATGGGGTTCTCGAATGATCGGGCATACGACGAGTTGCGTTTTTCTCTTTTGCTGTTCGAGCATGTTCTTGACGATGGCAGCTTGTTGAAAATCCTTTTGACCCATGTACAGACTGTCTGGTGCTACGATGTTGAGTAGTCGATTGACCACCTGCACCATCCCTTCAAAATGACCCGTCCTAAATCGGCCTTCCATCACCTTAGTCAATTGGCCAAAGTCCAAATCTACCTCCGTCTCCAGACCAGGCGGATAGACCTCGTCAATATTTGGAGCAAACAAGACATTAGTCAGTGCGTCCCCCAGCATTTTGGCGTCTTTGGGCAGATTACGCGCATATTTTTTCAAGTCATCCGCATTGTCAAATTGAGTCGGGTTGACAAAAATGCTGCAGACGGTGATATCGCTGCCTTGATTGGCTTGCTCTATCAGCGAAATGTGGCCCGCGTGCAAAGCGCCCATAGTAGGCACAAAACCAATGCTTTTGCCACTTTCTCGGAGCTGAGTAAGATAATTTTGAAGATCTTCTACTTTTTTAAATATGTACATAAGTTCTTTCGTTTAGTATTGGACGAATGTATAGAGGAGCACTGATTATCAGTTATTTATTCCGTTTTTTTAGCCCATAGGTATCATTTTGTACTCTTTTGGGCAAATATAGGATTTAAGCGCTCTAATTTAAGAGCGGTTTAACACATGTGACCCTCTAATTCAGTAAGAAGTGCTATATTTTTATTAAATTTGCACCCTTAAATAGAAGGCATTTTTTCCTGTAACCGTTCATTTTGGTTACAAATTCGTTAAAAAGTGCCTTTTCCAACGTAGAGAGGTCTTTGTTGGTATCACAGAAAATTTGATTATGTCGAAGAAAAAAGTGTTAATAGTAACACAAGAGATGCAACCATACACGGCGCTCTCAGAAGTAGCTGCGATTGCAAGAAAATTACCACAATATATACAGGAGAAAGGAATGGAAATCAGGGTGTTGATGCCCCGATTCGGAACGATCAACGAACGTAGACACCGTCTTCACGAAGTGGTAAGACTATCTGGTATGAATATCATTGTAGATGATGATGATTTTCCACTAATCATAAAAGTAGCTTCTTTGCCTGGCGCACGGATGCAAGTATATTTTTTAGATAACGAAGACTTCTTTAAGAGAAAGTCCGTTTTTGAAGATTCTAAAGGAAAGCCGTTTAAGGATAACCCAGACAGAATGGTATTTTTCTGCAAAGGTGTTTTAGAGACGGTTAAG
>CAKZVJ010000005.1 GCA_937923345.1 uncultured Saprospiraceae bacterium | reverse complement strand
ACATTCCGATATCGAGTGCAGATGTTTATCAAACAACAATACATTTTGGTTGCTCAGAAGCTAATAATTTATCAGTGAATTCGGAAATTGAAGCAGCAATTTGGGCTCCTTTTTCAAATGATACTGATAATCCAAAAAGATTTAGTGCAAAAAGATTTGATGGAGAAACAATTACTTATTATAATGAAAAATGTTCTCGAACTACTTGTGGAAACCTTAGAGAATTATTAGCCGCGCCCTTACCAGACTCTCAATGTGGTGGTCTTGTTGAGCTTCAAAATGCGATTTTGACTACCCAAGGAATTCCAGAGTATTCCAAAATTGAATGGGAATTAAAAGGAAATTTCACCAACGATTTTGAAATGGATTTTGAAAAAGAATTTGGGAATAAGGAGGATTATATGATTATACGATTCAATCAAGGAACCAATTTTTTTGCAGTCCAGAATTGGGATTTTTCCACAGCAAGTAATCATTTTTATGAACTTACCTCTGTTAATTTACCTGTATCAGCTCCTAATGGACCTCAATGTACTTTACAATGGATAAATGGTAGCGATGGTGTTGAAGGACAAGGTAAAGTAGCAAATCCTCTTTCAATGCATAAAAATCATGTAAATTTAAAATCGGGGAATAAAATTTATGACCCGAGTTATGGCATTGAGACAACTATGAATGAGTTGAATTTCGAAAATTCGAATTTTGCAACAGCAGGTGGTATTATTTTAGCAGTAGTAGAAAAGTCAACCAATGCATCAAAATTTTATTATTGGATCGGCACAGAAAACAGTGCAGGAATGGATTTTATAATCGATTAAAAATAATTAAAAATGAGAGTAGTAACTTTTATTTTTCTGAAACTCACTTTATTCTTTTCAATTGGAAATGCGCAAAATGTTCCAAATAATTTTTGCTCTGATATAACATCTAAAATAAGTATAGAAAAAGTAGATGAAACTGTAAATAATGGATACGGAAATCGCATTCTTATAGAAATGCAAAATCAAGATACATTAAAATTTACATTGCGTTCTGGCAACTTCAAGATTTTAAAGGCAGTCATGAATAAGGAAGAAACATTGATAAATATAGTGTTTGTAAGTTTGAAGTCCAAGAATATGATTAATTTTAGAGGCATTTTTAAAAAGGGTAATAAATGGCCTAGCAATCAAAATGACAATCAAAGATGGAGGACAGAGGTAGAGTATCAATCAATGTCTTTTTTTGAAGATTGGAGCAAAGTAGATAACATTGAGGATATATATTTTCCTGATATACATACAATACTAATTAAGTTTATGACAGATAGACAAAAAACATATGAACGACTTTACAGAATTACTCAATTCGGTATTGTAGAATATGATAGAAAGGGTACCACATCTGAGGAGAGGGAAGAGTGGAGTATAGGTTATGGAAAATATTATTTGGAAAAACGTGCCCTAAGGCCTAGACATTAGAAATAAACATTGTATTTTTTTAAATACCAAAACAAATAAAAATGAAACAGCTAACCACGCTTATATTTTTACTTTTTTCATGCCTTCATTTATTTGCAGATGATGTAAGCTATGAAGTTACTCACCCTCAACAGCACAATAATTGTTTAGATGGAAAAATAGATCTAATAATCTCGGGTGGCTATGCCCCTTATGAAGTGGTGTACGAAATTTTGTTTGTACATCCAGTTTTTGGTAACGCTTGGTTAGAAGTGTATAGTGTATCTGGTGTTGATGGGACCGATGGCACGGAAGACTATGAAGATGCGAGGGAAGGTCAGTATAGAGTAACTGTTACTGACTTTCATTGTGGTAAGGTAACCTTGATGATCGATAAACTTGTTTGCGAATGTGCACCTTGTGAGATAAATGGAGAGATTACGGAACCTGCTTGTTTAGGCGATGATGGTGGGAGTATAAATATTCAAATGGATTGTGATAATCAAGATAATGGACCATTTCAAGCTGTATGGGCAGATGGCGAAAGAGGTATGTCTAGGTCAGAGTTAAATCCTGGCAGATATTGTGTAACGGTAACTGATGCATTTGATTGCGACACTGAAAAATGTTGGTGGTTGGGGACCAGCAACTCTCTAGATCCTGTATTGGTAGCAAAGGCAAATCCGACTTTTTGTGGAGTCGGCGAAAATACTTGCGACGGTAGTTTGACAATTGCTGTGAATGGAGGTGTTCCTCCTTATCAAATTGTTTGGTCTAATGGAAGTACATCTAATAAAATATCCGGTTTGTGTTCGGGAAATTATAGTGTTACAATTATCGATGACCAAGGCTGTAGACTTTCCGAGACATACGAGTTGTGTTGTTGTGAACCTGGTGGTGGTGGGGATACTGGGACTACAACGAGTTGTGTTTCGGAACCATTAGAATTGGATTTTTCTGTAGGTGGATTGCCAAATGGTTTTATTAACATTTCAATCTCAGGTGGCGCAGGGAGCATATCTTGTAGTTGGGATGTCAATACTGCTGATGGAGGCCTAAGTAATCATACTGATTTTGGATGCAATGGAATTTCTAATATTAATACAGAGGGCGAATATTGTTTTACGGCATCAGATGGTTGCACTAGTGTTGGCAAATGCTTTAATATCATTGATTGCAGTAATAGCGACTTGACAGTTAGTGGTTCTGGGTCTTCAACTTGCCCAGACCTTAATGCAGGAATTGCTTCATTGAGTATATCTGGTGGTAACCCTGAATATAACGTACAGTGGTCAAATGGTATTTCTGGTCGAGGTAAGACTGAAATAAATAGACTATTTGTAGGTACGTATTGTGCTACAGTTACAGACAATAATTTTTGTACTGCTGAAACTTGTATAACAATTGACGACAATAATGGTGTTTCATCTTCATCTACCTTTGAGCCTTGTATCACCAAACATGAATGTAATGGAGTGACAATTGATGTTGATGAAGGAGTATACACAGATACACCTGCAAATGGACTTTGTGAATTTCTTAGATTTTGTTCAGAAACAGCTACACCATTACCAGTCTCGTTATTTCCTTCAACTATCATAAGCACAGTTGGATGTACTAGAGTGCATTCATGTTTAAATGGTGTTTCAGATACAGAAATTGGTCAAACTATGACAAATGGACCATTCGGAGTTAGTACCGCCAACATTACTGGCCTAGTTTGTAATTGTGACCAAGGTTGCACAAGTTCATCGGTTTGTGTGTTAACAACAAGATTTGGTGCATCTGAGAATGTTCCACTAAGCCCAGCTGGAGTCTCATGTGCAACTGTCCAAACATTTGCATGTAATTCAGAGGAGTCTATAGCAATGTGCGGATCTTCAGGAGAATCGCTAAGAAAATGGACTTGCGGTACTGGGACCAATATAATGACTGTAAAAGATACTTGTTTAACTTTTTGTCTGGATGGTAATGATGTAACAACGAGAAATGCTTTAGAGTCGAATGAAAAGCCTATAGAAAATACAAATAAGTCTATTCTTTCTAATTCTATATTAATACGTCCAAATCCAGTAAGTAATAACGAAGATATCACAATAACAATTATAAATAGAAATTTATCGAACTCTATATTTCTACATATATATGATATGAGTGGAAGGCAAGTATTTGACAAGGAAATTATTGTTGATAACCTGATACAAACTGAAATTAAATTAAAATTGAACAATTTTCCATCAGGCATTTACTTTGTTAAATTTACGGAAAATGACGCTGTACATGATATTAAAAAATTAATTCTTCATTAATATGGTTTATAATTGGAAATTTTCTTGGCCATTAGTATTGATAATCTGTTTATTTTTTTGTTCATGCGATAATGGCGACGATGATATATTTATCGGCGCTAGATCGAATATTGTTGGTAGTTGGGATATTGAAGTAACTTTGGATGAAGTGAGAGCCGATACTATTTATAGTACTTCAACTTTTGAAACGGAGTACACTTTTTTTGAAGATGGTATTGCTACAAGTCCTAATCCATTTACTGGTCCTGATCCTGAATTTACTTGGTTTTATACGTATGATCCAGAATTTGTTGTTATAAATCAACTTGTTGACGAGAATCGATATATCGTACGTGAGTGCGAAGTACTTGAAAATAATAGTGACACCCAATTATGGGTATACAAAGCACCAGACATTACGGGAAAAGTTGATTTTTGGCGAAATACATGGTCTATGAAAAAAAGAAACTAATGCGTTCT
>CAKZVJ010000004.1 GCA_937923345.1 uncultured Saprospiraceae bacterium | reverse complement strand
TCTTCGTGGTCTCTGGTACCCAGGCTATATCATCAAGGATGAAAAAATAGTAGACGAACCCACTAAGTTTCACAAAGATGTCAATATCTACGAAGGAGGACGACTAGTTATCAAGAGCGAAGTTGTCATGGCAGAAGGTGCGGAGATAATAGTGCATCAGGGTGGGCAGCTAGTAGTGGATGGTGGCCACATCAGAGGATGTGATATTTCAGATACGGAAAGAGGATTATGGGGTGGAATAATCATGCGTGGCAGAAATGAAGACGGTTATGACGTCGAACTAAAAAATCGAAGCTATATAGAAGATGTAGATGGGTTTGCTGTAAGCACGCAAGTAAATGTAGGTCCAAATTTTCAGATTAATGATAATGGCAGATTACGAGCCGTCGACACAGAGTTTAATAATGTAGACGGATTAGCGAGTCTTCGTGCAGTATTTGCAAGACCCAATAATAGCTATATAGAAGATTGTATTTTAAATGGAGGAGAAGTAGGTATTGATAATATTAACTGTTGGGATGTAGATGTTGTTGATAATGATTTCTTTGACATTGATAAAGAATGCATAAAGGCCACCAATGGCTCGTTTTTGATTGAGGATAACGAATTTCATGCAGGAGAGACTGATATAGCTTTGACTTATTTACTGGCAAGTGTTAGAAGCACTATTAGAGATAATGATTTTTTTGGGACACGAGGCGGAATAAGAATTGCTGGGGCAACTGTTGTTGAAAACATTATAGAGTTAAATACCTTTATGAAGTCGGATGATTTGAATTTTGGAGATGTGGATATATACACGGATGGTGCTTCCCATTATTCGATTCGTGATAATATTTTTATGGGGTTGCTTGGAGTGTCTAGTAGAGCGAATGGTAGTAGTACGAATGAAGTATTAGATAATCAATTTATTCAGAATTTTGTAGGAATCTATCCTCATGATGGCAATCCTGAATATTCATTTTTTAGAAATTGTTTTAGTACGCAGATTGCGGATGCTTCTATATTTGGTGCTATGGCTGACCAGATACCAGGTGATGGGACCCATGCCAATAACTGCTTTACCCATCAAGGAGGCTTACTCAATTTTCCTCTATACCAAAACGATATAGGAGGACAACCGGATGAATTTACCTACTTCGAACCAAATGATAACAAGCAAGACTGTCGAGATGCTTTTTTATCGCACCCCAATGTAAGCAGATTGATTCAAGATGATGATAGAGGAAATGTCTGTGATTCGTTTTTTGGTGAAAATGAAGAATCAGAAAATGAAGATCTGAAGTATGAAGATTTGTTAAGAAGTCAAGATTTTGAAGGACTGAAGATAGAAGGCGGAAATCAAGATGCAGTGGAAAATGCAATGTTGTATTTTAGCATCGAAATCATGCAAGGAAATTATACTGCTGCAAGATCAAAGTTGAATTTTGGTACTTCACGATCAGATCTTGTCGATTTATCATATGTGCTCAATCTTTATATTGATTTATTAGAGAACCCAGATGGAGGAAATATAGTGCCCCAAAATACGATTCAGAATTTAGAAAATATAGCATCAAAACCACATACTTACTCAGCTTATGCACAAGCACTTTATTTTATGATAACAGGAGAGTTTGTTGACAATTTGGACCTCTCTATATTAGAGCCTTATAAAATTGATGAAAGGAGCCATAGTATAAATAATAAAAATAATACTGAGTCAAAAGAGTTGTTTTTTCCAAATCCTGCTAAAGAAGTTATTTACATAAATAATCCTCAATCGATTAGATCGCTTAATGTATACAATAGTCTTGGAGGATTGGTATATTCTACTAAGAAAGTAGGTGAAACTATACAAATTCAGGAATGGCAAGATGGCCTTTATTTTATGGACATAGTGATGTTAAGTGGGAGTAAAAAACTAATCAAATTGGTTAAAAGTAAATAATTATGACTCCAGTTATAAATCTTTTTTTCGAACTTAAGTTACTTTTAGTAGGTCTATTGATGCTAATTTATTTTGTGGCCAGTTCGCAGACCTTTTCAAAATTTTATGATCTAGAAGTAGGTTTTGATAATCGATCCAGAGGAAGCATCTTGTTGTTGGAAGATAGATTCGTTTTGCCTTCCACACATTCAGGAGAAGATTTTGTAATTAGTTCTCTATCGACTTATGATTATGAGAGGGGAAATCTGTTGAGTATTGACACGCTCAATGACTTTGTGATAGCTAGGGAGAATAGTCTAATTGAAGTGGAGAGTGGATTCAATGCATTAGGTCATCGCTGGTCAAAAGATGATACAGGCGCTAGAGATATAAGAGTATTGGATTTGGATGAGCACTTTCAAAGAGAGAAGGTGAAAGAGATATACTATCGGGAAGGTATATCAGTAAACGCGATAGGGCAGTTAGAAACGTACACGGAACAAATTATCTATGGCAATAAAATAACGAATGACGCAAGTTATGGTACTCAAGGGTATATAGGCTTTTTAGATAAAGAACAGGATTCGATAGTAAACGAGATAACATTACGAAATGAACCTGGATCCATTTTTACGCACTATTGGATCAGTTCTTTACAGCCTACACGGGATGGTAACTATGCGTATATTGGTAGTCGTAGTCCTAGTAATTTTGATAGAGGATTTGATCTTGTTAAGCTGGATAGAGACGGAGAAATATTGGCCTCCGTTTTTGGTAGACGAAAGTTTGATGTACAGCCAGGACTTATTCAGGATACCTTCGGCAATTTTTACTTTTATCATATTGATGATCCATATTTTATTGACCCTGAGGATAGACCATCTCTACCAGATAGTGGGGGCTCTGTGGTAAAGATAAATGCGGATTTGGACTCAGTATGTTGGACTCTTCCGTTTAATCCACCGCTTACAACAATAGATTTGCAAACAGGAATTTATAGAGAATATGGGCCTGAGGGGTTTCTCCAACTTTTAGATGGCAATTTTCTAATCTATGGTAGGGCAGAAGGATTGTTAAACGATATTGTAGATCCAGGTGCATTTTTGGCAAAATTTACTCCAGATGGAGAAATACTATGGATACGCGTTTATCGTCCAGAACTAGAGGAAAGCCTTCAATCCATCAATCTGAACAAGACCCATATCCCAACTTTTTTAGATAACTGTGTGGAGCTTCCAGATGGTAGAATATTATGTTCTTCTACTGCACGCTATAAGCTGCCAGACAATCCTATACATAGTGAGATATGGTTACTGATGTTGGATGAGCAGGGATGTCTATTTCCAGATTGCGAGGAGCTTACCATCATCACCAGCACCTCCAGCACCCTTCCCACCCAATCAGGAAGCATTTATCCCAATCCTGTGTCGGATATATTACAAGTTGCTGATGTCTCATTTGATTCTTATATCATTACTGATATGATGGGACGTCAGGTAGTAAAGGGAGATTTTGATTCTGAGATACATTTACCAAGCAGTATACCCAGCGGCATGTACATCCTACAGCTTGTTGAAGACAATCAACTCAAGTCCGTCTTCAAATTTTTGAAACAAAAAGAATGAAAAATAATTATAAATGGTGAATTATAAATTATAAACGGTGAAAATAATTATGAATGATGAATTATGAGTTATGAATGCAGCGCTTGCGTGTACCACAAAAATTACATACTGGACGCGGTAGCACAGCCTTCGGTGCCTTGTATAAGTGAGTTTAGTCTTCGGTGCCTGCGGTGGTTCCTTTTGCCCCATCTGAGAACAAGCCAGAAAAGCCTAAGGTGCCTTGAGCAAGTATGCTTAGCCTGAGGTTGCTCCCGATACTCGGGACAGGTTAAGGTGTTACCCCTTTTGCCCCATCTAAGAACACGCCAGAAAAAACAACCCGTCTAAGCCTTTCCTCCTCTCATTCCATCTATTTCCACCATGAAATCTTTACAATTTTTTATAGCTTGCAGCATATTTGGAATCATGGAAAAAGCAGAAAAAAACATATACCCAGGGAAAGGACTAGGCGAAGTGAAATTCGGAATGACACCAGAGCAAGTAGAAGCCATCCTAGGAAAACCCTCAGAAATAGAGACAGGCGATTTTGAAGTGCCCAACGAAGAAGAGGAAGACTTTTTTATCACCTGGCATTATGACGAAGAGGAAATCTCAATGGAGTTTGAGAAAATAGACGAGGTCTTTAGATTGGTAATTCTCTCCGTCACGAGCGAAGAATTTGTCTATAATGGACAAAGCCTAATCGGTAAAACCTGGGCAGACCTAAAGCCGCATTTATCGGATCTACATCTGAGCAAAGATGAGGTGGAAGAAGAAAGTACATTTGTACAGTTTTCGGACTTGCTCAATATTAGCTTTTGGTTTGAGGAGGAGGTGCTTACTGAAGTACAGTGGACGCAAGTTTTATCCGATGTGGATATGAATTAATATTTTTTTGCGTGAGAGATAGTAGAGATGTGCAGTCTGGAGATTATTCATCTCTAGACTGTACAGTCCCCTGCGCGAGGTAGGTAGTAGGGCAGAGGACGGGAACGAACGTGGACTCTCGGATAGCTCGACCCCATCCTTGCTAATAGGCAATTTCTTTATAAAGGATAAAAAATGCAAAGACTAGGAAGATTCCATTGATAGAAGATGGGGGCACGCCCAAAGTAAAAAAGCCTAGAATAATTAATCCTAGGCTTTCTTATTGTGTAATATGTGAAGGACACCTCTATCAACCTCATTCATTGGCTAAAAGCAAAATTCTTAAGGAATTTTTTCAATTTTAATTACTGAGTTACTTCGTTATCCGTCAGTCATTTAGCTAAGGCTAAATTCCCTCAGTCTTGCCTCGTCTATCAGAATTAAATTTGATTTTATCTCAATTCAGAGGTTAATAGAGGTGCCCTGAAGTAAGTATTATAGTACTTTTCTGAGTCTGGCTACAGGGATGTTGAGTTGCTCTCTGTACTTGGCTACGGTTCTTCTTGCGATGTTGTAGCTCTTTTCACGAAGCATATTTTTTAGCTTTTCATCAGAGAGTGGCTTGCGCTTGTTCTCCTCGCTTATGATTTCTGTCAAGATCTTTTTCACTTCTAGTGTAGATACTTCTTCGCCAGTGCTGGTCTGTAGAGATTCTGAAAAGAAATCTTTGAGACGCTTTGTCCCGAACTCCGTCTGAACAAATTTACTATTCGCTACACGTGACACGGTAGAGATATCTAAGCCCGTGATGTCGGCAATATCCTTGAGTATCATCGGGCGCAGTTTCTTCTGGTCGCCGCTCAAAAAGAAGTCGTACTGGTACTGCATGATGGCGTACATAGACTTATACATGGTTTGCTGGCGTTGCTTGATGGCATCGATAAACCACTTAGCAGAATCTATCTTTTGCTTGATGAACATGACTGCTTCTTTCTCCGTCTTATTCGCTCTTCTTTCTTTGGTGTTCGCCTTGTAACTCTTAAGCATCTCCGTATACTGATCATTGATGCGAAGGTCTGGTGCGTTACGGCTATTCAGCGTGAGGTCCAGTTCTCCATCTCTGTTCTCGATGATGAAGTCAGGCACGATGTAGTGTATGCCTTTATTGTTTTGACCGACGTGACCACTGGCAGGCTTTGGATTGAGCTTTAGTATCTCATCGTATGCTTCGCGCAGTTCAGCCTCATTGGTACCGACGTGTCTTTGTAATTTTTGATAGTGCTTCTTAGAAAATTCATTGAAGTAGTGCTCCAATATTTCTTGTGCATCATAAAAAGCCTGCGGAGGGTGTTCCCCCTTCTTGGTAATGGCTTCTATCTTATGATTGATTTGGATAAGCAGACATTCTCTCAGATCTCTCGCTCCTACACCTGGTGGGTCAAATCTTTGGATGCGTTTGAGCATATTCGTCACCTCATCCGGTAGCGCGATGATGTTGTACGCAAACATCAAGTCATCAATGATCGCTAGTGGATCTCTTCTCAGGTATCCGTCGTCATCAATACTGCCTACTATCTGGTGGGCTATCTTTTCTTCTCTGTCGTCTTTGAAGTCCATTAGGCCAACCTGTGTCTCCAAGTATTCGTGGAAAGTACTTTCCATAGCCACTGTGATGGTCTTCTCTTCTTCGTCTTGAGAATAATTGTTGGCTTGTAGTTTATAGCTGGAAGGATCTTCTTCTAGATATTCTTCTATATAGTCATCTAATTCAAACTCCTCGTCTTTCGAAGCGAGCTCGTCTTTTTCGACACCCTCATCGGTATCTGAATCTGCTTTAGCAAAAGACTCAAAGTCTTCATCATTTGTAGCTTCAGCTTCTTCGCCCTCATCTAAGGCTGGATTGGCCTCTAACTCCTCTTTTACTCTTTGGTCCAGCGTCGCCGTAGGGATCTGGAGTAACTTCATCAGTTGTATCTGTTGAGGAGACAACCGTTGTAACATCTTGTGACCAAGCTTCTGATTCAGCATTCGAATAATTCTTTAACACGATTAGTAAATAGATTAGGACAATCTTACATATACAATTATCCACATTTGACGCTCCTAACGTCTCACCGATTTACACTAATTGTGACATAGTAAAACCTTAAATGTGTTTTGGTAGTTTGTTTGTTTCTCTTCTAATTTACAATTAATCAGAGGAAAAATCTACCGAAACCCGAGACTTTAACAAAAAATATGCCAAAACAGTTTAGTTTCAATGAATTATTGTCGTAGAATTCAGTTTGAAATTGTATTTTGAGATTCGAATTGGTCTGTACTATTGTATAATTTTGGACGGTAAAATGTGATGTCAAAATATGTAGTACGTAGAATTATACAAGAACAAACCCACTTTAGTTACAGCTTCAGAAGAGTTAAATTTGAATAATTTTTAAACGGTAGATAAATGCAAGAAAATCATAATATAATAAGGGACATTCGCAATCAAATGAAAAAGCATGGTGTGGATGCGATGATAATTCCGTCAAGTGATCCTCATCAGAGTGAGTACACTGCAAAGCACTGGAAAACAAGGGTTTGGCTCACAAATTTTACTGGGTCAGCTGGTACGGCAGTAATCACTCAAAAGCATGCAGGACTCTGGACAGATAGTCGATATTTTATCCAGGCAGAACAGGAGTTGAAAGGAGGAGCTTTTGAGCTTCATAAGCTGCGCATCCCACATACCGCTGAGCATCTAACATGGTTGCTACATCAACTAAAAACCGGAGCCACGATAGGGATAGATCCTAATTTGTTTTCCCTTTCTCAAATACAGGCCATTAAGAAGAAGTTAGCTCCTAAAAACATAAAAGTTAAAGCCAATGTACGCTTTGTTTATTCATTCTGGAAAGATCGACCAGCTTTACCTCAGAATCCAATTTTTGAATTGAAGTTGAAATTTGCTGGTCAAAGTCGAAAGAGTAAGCTTTCGCAAATTTGTGACAAATTGGTAACTCATAAAGTGGACTATTGTCTGGTATCCACCTTAGACGATATTGCTTGGACTTTAAACCTCAGAGGGAGCGATGTAGCGTCAAATCCCGTGTTCGTAGCCTTTTTGTTAGCAGGTAAGCGTAAATCTTATTTATTTGTAGATCCAGAGAAGATTTCTAAGGTCTTACACAAAAGATTGCTGAAGGATAAGGTAATCATCAAAAAGTATAACGAAATCGGCCAATTTTTGAAAACGACGTCGCAAAAATCGAAAATTCTATTTGACCCAGCTGTCACTTCGACCGCATTAGCCTCTAAAATAAAGACATCCAATGCAGTTTTAGGACTTACGCCTTCCACCTATATGAAAGCCATTAAGAATGAAACGGAGATTAATGGTATAAGGGAAGCCATGATTAAGGATGGTGTTGCATTGACTAAGCTGTATATGTGGTTGGAAGAAAATGTAGCAAGCAAAAAAATTGACGAAGTCTCAGTAGCAGAGAAATTGGCTTCTTTCAGAGCCGAACAAAGTGGTTACTTCGGCGAAAGTTTTGATGCGATTGTAGGATATAAAGGTAATGGTGCTATAGTACATTATAGTGCGAAGCGACCGAGTTGCGCTACGCTAAAGCCTACTGGGGTATTATTATTAGATTCTGGCGGTCAATATCACTGTGGCACTACGGATATCACTAGGACGACCTGCTTTAGCAAACCTTCAAAGGGCTTAAAGCAAGATTATACAGCGGTATTAAAAGGACACATTGCATTGGCTAGTTGTGTGTTTGCTAAGGGGACCAGGGGGAATCAATTGGATTTGTTAGCAAGAAAGGCATTGTGGTCCATAGGTAAAAATTATGGTCACGGGACCGGGCATGGAGTAGGTCATTTTTTAAATGTTCATGAGGGCCCTCAGAGTATAAGTCCAGCACTAGGAGGTAAGGCTGCATTGCCTTTTGCGCCAGGGATGTATACCTCCAATGAGCCTGGGTTTTATAAACAAGGAGCCTATGGTATCAGAATCGAAAATCTAGTCTTGACAGTAGAAGTAGAAAAGAATGACTACGGTACCTTTTATGGATTTGAGACCTTGACATTATTTCCTATAGAAACAAAGATGATAGACAACGGAATGCTTACCAAAGAAGAGGTAAACTGGCTGAATGACTACCATAAGACGGTATACAAAAAGATTGCTCCAGCCCTAAATGTTAAGGAAAAGAAGTGGCTCAAGGGGAAATGTATGGCTATATAATACTATGGCCTCTAGATTTGTCTTTTGCAGCCAAGAATTAGCGTTAAACTTGTCTTAATAAAGGGGCTAGCGCGAAGTAAACGAGCACAAAATTTGTAATATATCTATATTGTGAGGTATACAAATCGTATTGCCAAATCATTGAAAAATTTGAAATAATGATATCAAGGTTGTTTTTAATTGTATTTCTTTCCTTTCTTTTTGTCTCTTCGAGTTTTGCGCAAGGAATGGAATTCTTTCACGGGACTTGGGATGAAGCTATGGAACTGGCCAAGAAAGAAGGGAAGGTAATCTTTGTGGATGCCTACACGACTTGGTGTGGCCCATGTAAGCGAATGGCAAAAAACACTTTCCCAGATCCTAAGGTAGGCGAATTCTTTAATGAGAATTTCGTAAACATGAAAATAGATATGGAAAAGCCAATGGGGAGGACTTTTCAAAGAAAATACCCTGTGCAAGCATTTCCAACCTTATACTGGATAGGTCCCGATGGCGAAACTGTTCATCGACAAAAAGGGGCTCAGGATGCGGTGACTTTTCTTAAGCTAGGAAAACATGTCTTGTCTAAGGTAGATTTTAGCCGCGACCTCGCCAAAGACTATGAGGGGGGTAATAGAGAGCCACAGCTGATTTATGATTATGTGAAAGCGCTCAACAAATCTAATAAATCGAGTGTACTGGTGGCCAATGAATATATCCGTTCTCAGGATGATTTGACGACAGATTTTAATTTGAATTTTATACTAGAAGCTACCACTGAGGCTGATTCCAGAATTTTTGATTTGTTGATTGAAAACAAGAGTAAGATAGTTGCGCTTAATTCAAAGGAGGCAGTTGAGGAAAAGATTCTGATGGCGGCCGAGGCTACCGTCAAAAAGGCTGTAGAGTTTGAGGCGGAAAGTTTATTGGACGAAGCTAAAGATAAAGTAAAGGCGCATGCTCCCAAAAAGTATGCTGGCTTTGCCTTGGAATCAGATTTGTATTTTCATAAAGCGCAGGGAAATTCTCAAGAATTCAGAAAGTGCTGTAAGGAATACGCCAAGAAACAAATCGGCAATGATGCTAAAGGGCTGCATGATTTAGCACGTTCTATGTATGAGAGTTTTAACTATGATATAGAAGCAATGAAGGATGCCGAAAAATTTGCCAAGAAAGCAGCTGAAAACGGCAAGCAAATTGAGTACTATATTACATATGCTAGTATTCTAGATAAAAATGGTAAGCAAGATCTAGCCATTAAGTCTGCAGAATCTGCTTTATCCTTGGCTGAAAATGACAGAGCAACTCGAGGAAAGATAGAGCGTATGATACAAAAACTCAAGAGCTAGTTTTTATTTTAATAAATTGAGATAACACATTAAACGCAAAATCAAAAATGAAGTATTTCATAACAGTATTTCTTTTTATCGTGTTTGGAAGCCTTTCCATCATGGCTCAAGGAATCGATTTTTCTGCCCAAGAGTGGGGCGAAGTTTTAGAACAAGCTAAAGCAGAAGATAAAATCATATTTGTAGATGCCTACACCGAGTGGTGTGGCCCCTGCAAAAAAATGTCTAAGCAAGTTTTTACATCTAAAAAGCTAGGCAAGTATTACAATGATAATTTTATCAATGTAAAAGTGGACATGGAAAAAGGACATGGCCCGCAGCTAGGGAAAAACTATAATGTATTTGTTTATCCGACCTTATTGTTTGTGGATGGATTTGGAAGTTTGGTACACAGGGTAGCTGGCTACCAAGATGTTGAGCAATTGCTCGCAGAAGGTAAGCAGGCTACTGACCCTATGAATAGCCTTGCCGCTATGGATTCTAAATATAATGCTGGAGAAAGGGAGGAGGCTTTCTTAAAGAAATATCTCAAAGCTAAGTCTATGGCTATGGACGGAACACATCTGCCAATCGCAAAAGAGTATCTCAAGACGCAAGAGGATTGGAGCGAGCCAGATAATATCTCTTTGATTTTCAATATGACAGAAGATACAGATTCCGAAATGTTTGAATACTTAACGGCTAACAAAGCAAAATTCATAGAGCAGTATGGAACTAATGAAGTAGAGGGAAAAATCCAAGGCATCATCTTTTCTAAAATAGGGGATGAAAGTGCAGACCTTAGTATGGAAGAAGTAGGAGCGCTTTTTCAGAAAGCATATCCTAGTCGTGCTGCAAAGATGACCTCCGCTTATAGAATGACTTATACGCGCGAACGTGGCGATAGAGTAGGGTATGGTAAAGCAGCTGTAGATCATTTTAAAAAATATCCTTCACAAGATCCAGATGAACTGAATGATGCGGCATGGACGATGTATCAGGTGATTGAGGATAAAAAGTTGTTGAAAGGCGCCACTAAGCTAGCAAAGCAATCTATCAAGCTAGACAATGGCTATTATAACACAGATACTTTAGCTGCTCTATACTCTAAAATGGGTAAGACTGGGAAGGCTATCAAAGTAGCGCAAAAAGCAATCGCGATTGCAAAGGAAAATAACGAAGATTATTCTACTACGGAAGAGCTTATCCAAAAGTTGAAAGCCGGAGAAATTTAGAGTCAAAGTGCAATGGTGAGCCCGCTCCGAAAAGTCACAAAACCACAAAATGACTCTTTTGGCGATATTTTTCATTTTCTCAATCCACTGATGCTCAGGCATCACTAAATTTCGAAATTAAAAAATCTCATCCAAAATAGAACATTTTTTGCAATC
>CAKZVJ010000003.1 GCA_937923345.1 uncultured Saprospiraceae bacterium | reverse complement strand
CTACGCATCCAAGCTACCAATGATGTGCCTGGCTGATACTTTTCTATGTGTTTGAATATCTTGATGAATCCATCATGCAAAATATCCAAGGCGTCCTCTCTATTATTTGAATACCGAAGACATACGCCCATGAGGTTGCCATAATAGCTCTCATACAGCGATTTCTGTGCCCAACGTTCCTTATTCACGCAGGCTTGAATTAAGTCTTTCTCTTGGTTTTTCAAATTTATTGCGATTTCCATAATTCTTATGTTTGATTTGAAAATCGAATAGATACTGGACTTTTCTCAAAAACCGATATCAAGGTCTAGTAACTATTCATATCTAAAACTAACGAATTATGAATAAATTGCGAAAATTTTCTCTATGATCAACGTTTTTGCTTTAAAATAACGCTCAAAAGTCCATTTTTGCTGCCAGTAGCCGTCGTGTATTAAGATTTTGTTAAACCATCCAGCTAAGGGATTGTCTGTCCATTGTTTTATAGTTTTATGGAAAATACTACTCATGAAAAAGCTAATTTTATTTTCTGCTCTCGCATTTTTCATAATGTGTACTACGTCAAGTGTTTATGCGCAAAAATATGGGCATGTCAACCTCGGTAATCTGCTGTCTAAAATGCCAGAAATAGAAGCAAGCAGCGCTCAGTTAGTTACTTTTCAGGAGCAACTACAAAAAGCACTGCAATTGAAGATCGATTCTTGGGAGAAAAGGGTAGTAGATATGCAAAATAAAGTGAGTGAGATGACTCCGAATGAGGTCAAACAAATGGAAGATAAGTTGCTTAAAGAACAACAAGAGATTTTGCAAGAAGAGCAGTTATTATCCAATAAAGTACTTGAAAAGCGAAATGAAATCATGGCGCCAATTATAGCCAAAGCACAAAATGCTATTGATCAACTAGGTAGAGAAAATGGATATACCATGATTTTTGATACCTCCATCCCGAATTTAGTCTTGTATGTTAAAGAGTCAGATGATTTGATGGATCAGGTTTTGGCTAAACTAGGAATATCGAAGTAAAAATGTATCAAATGCCTATCGATATTGAACGACAACACATAATGTCTTAAATACTCTTCACGAATCGATTGAGCGTATTTATATCTAGTTGTCCAACTAATACATTGTTTTCTTTAATCGGTACTATTCCGTATCCGCGTTGTTGAAATATTGCGATAGCATTTTCTAGCGGGTAGTCACTCTTAAAAGCATTCCAAGAATTGCTTTGGTATTTACCTATTGTACTATCTAAATCTTGTTCAGCTTGAGCATGCATGATAAATTCATAAAAAAGTACCCCAGCTACACTGTCATTTCTATCGAAAACCAAAAAGTACTTTTCGTTTTCTGTAAGTGCCGCTATGGCTTCTCTCATACTTTGGTCCTGGTATAGTTTAGTGCGAATAGGACTCATCAATGCACTTACGGCTTGTCCTTTAATTGCAGCAGCTCTTTGTACACTTTTCCATTCTACTCTAGAAGTTAGCACTACAAATATGGCGATGAAACATAGTATATAATTACCAAAGTATAGCCCCCAGATAAAGAATCCAAAAGCAAAGAACTGTGCTACTATAAACGCAATTTTAGTAGCCTTGACACGTGTCATCTTCATGGCAAGAAGTGAGCGGAGTACTCGCCCTCCATCCATTGGGAAAGCCGGGACAAGGTTGAATATGATCAGCACCACATTAGTCCCTAAGATGAGTGGACCTAGATTAGACCACTGACTAAATATCTCTAGATCAGATTCTGCTTGGAAGAAAATACCATGTTCTCGGAACAATAAAAGTAAAGGAAATAAAAATAGTGCAATAGCTAAGTTCACAGCAGGACCCGCTAAGGCCACCAGCAATTCTTCTACTGGACGAGAAGGGATTCGCTCTAGTCTTGCGACTCCACCGATGGGAGACAGGATAATGTCTCGGGTATTTACCCCATACTTTCTGGCCGTCAAAGCATGACCGTATTCGTGAAGTACTACACACAAAAAGATAGAGACAAAGAAGACAGAGAGTATAGCTATTGGCTGAAGCCCAGCATCTATCTGATACCCTAGAAATAATATCCACAAAAATATAAGCGGGAACGACCAGTGTAGAAAAACTGGGATATCGAATAGAGTAGCTATCTTGAGAGTTCCTTTCATGTACTATGTAAAAGACAATTTAGGGGAAGATAGGTTTTTATATTTGACTTTTTTAACCTCCATAAATTATTCTTCTTTTTGGGCTAGGGGTAGTAGCTAGCTCCCGCGTAGCGGGAGAGTCACACTTTTTTCAGTGGGACCGAGCTGACTAGCGAGTAGCGGATGGCCCGCCTGTATGCTTGGCCTTTTCGGCCATGCATACAGGAGCCTCCAGACAAAAAAATCCTGCACCCTTTACAGCATGCAGGATCGTAATATTAAATTATTTCTTACTAAGCTTCTTGTAGATTGCTGGGTTGCGTCTCTATATATGGAGCTCCCTTGATCACATTTCTAGAGATGACCATCTTTTGGATCTCAGAAGTGCCCTCATAGATCTGTGTGATCTTCGCATCGCGCATCAATCGCTCTACGTGGTACTCCTTCACGAAGCCATATCCACCATGTATCTGCACCGCCTCTACCGAATGACGCATCGCTATATCTGAAGCAAACAATTTCGCCATAGAACTTGCGCTATCAAAATTCATCCCTTGATCCTTCATCCAAGCGGATCGATAGACCAACATCTTAGCGGCCTCTATATCAGTAGCCATATCTGCCAACTTGAATGCTATCGCCTGGTGCTTGTTGATCGGTTTGCCAAATGTCTCGCGCTCGTGCGAATATGCAATGGACAACTCATAGGCTCCACCTGCGATACCCAATGCCTGCGCCGCGATACCAATACGCCCGCCAGACAAAACCTTCATGGCAAACTTGAACCCAAATCCATCTTCGCCGATTCTATTTTCTTTAGGGACCTTCACATTGTTGTACATGATGGTGTGTGTGTCAGAAGAACGGATGCCCAACTTATCTTCTTTGGCTCCGATATCTACTCCATCCCATGAGGTCTCTACTATAAACACATTGATTCCTTTGTGCTTGAGTTCTGGATTGGTCTGCGCCACTACGAGGTGCACAGAGGAGCTGCCGCCATTGGTGATCCAGTTCTTGGTCCCATTGAGTAGATAGTGGTCTCCCATATCTACCGCGGTAGTTCGCTGGGAGGTCGCATCACTACCTGCTTCTGGCTCAGACAAACAAAAAGCACCTATCCACTCTCCAGTACACAACTTGGTGAGATATTTCTGCTTTTGATCCTCCGTTCCGAATTTTTCCAATCCCCAACATACGAGAGAATTATTCACTGACATGATTACTGAACAAGAATTATCTATTTTAGATATTTCTTCCATCGCGAGTACGTAGGACATCGTGTCCATTCCGCCGCCGCCATATTTAGGATCTACCATCATCCCTAAAAAACCAAGTTCGCCCATTTGCTTGATTTGATCGCTCGGGAAGGTCATATTTTTATCTCTTTCTATGACGCCTGGTTTTAGCTCACGCTGCGCAAAATCTCTTGCGGCATCTCGCACGGCCAATTGTTCTTCGCTTAATTCGAAATTCATATCAGATTTTTATTATTTATACAAAATTATAGAAAATAGCAGGAATAGCCAAGATTCTACTATATCTAAGTACTTTCTACTAGTATACCTCTGCGGAGGATTTAGTGTTCATTATTTTGGGATAATTAACGATTAAGACCGCTACAGCTACCAGTAGAAATATAAACAACACCAAAAAAGCGAAAATGATGTTGTTTTGCTGATGAAAAAACGAAATAGAGAAAATGCTCAACAGCAGTATTCTGAAGGCGATATTGCTCAATGCGAAGAGGCTAGCCGCACGCCCAAACACCTGATTGGGTATTTTTTGGAACAAAAAAGTCGTCCGCATAATCCGTACACCAGCGTTGGTGATTCCTATCAGAAACAAGGCTATAAATAAGACCGCATTGCTCTTCGTGGCGAATAGCCCAAAGTAGGTCAATGCCGTCAGAGCAGTCAGCAGGATTATCCCCATCGGGAATGACCGTCCCTTAAAAATATATCGAATGGTCATCCCCGCAAACACAGCACCTACAGCATAGAAGATTTCGCTAAATGCATAGATCGATCCCGACTCGAGCAGATGATCTTTGACATACGCCGCACCGAGCAAGAATCCCTCCATCAGCACAGTTACGAATACCAGATAAGATGCTACGCCAAAGACCAGCAACTCAGGAAATTTTCGCAGGTAATCGACCCCTATTCTGAGCTGCTCTTTTATACTCAGTATTTCTGTTTTTCGCTGCTTGATGGGCTGGTACTTTATCAATAAGATGATGATGAAACTCAAAAAATAAGTCATTCCATCAAGTATGAATATCTCATGTATTTTCCAAGGCTCCACGGTGAATGGCATCTGCATCGTATATCCTAGGATAGTCAGCCCCGTCTCATCTACCCCAGTGAGCAGCAGCGTAGCGCCTCCTCCAGCTAGCATAGCGCTTAGCTGCCCCTGGATCTCTATATAGGAAGTGATCGAGCCGTAGTACTTTTCTTCCGAGATCTCTTGCACAAATGCATAGAGATTGGGGTAGTGCAGATTATAGGTGATAAAGGTCAAGGTAAATACTATCATAACCCAATACCACGGCAGATCCCCCTGCATCCAACCTATAGAAGCGATGCTGACTAGCACCACACCGACACAGATATTCAGTATGAGAAACAGGTTTTTGCGATTGTACTTATCGATCAAGGTCCCACAATACGGAGCCCAAAACAAGATCAAAAAATTGGTCAATAAATACCCCTGAATAAATTCTGGCATGATCCCCTTATCAGCAAAGTACCAGGGGATAGCTATCATGGACATCCCCTGCGCAATACCAGACACGGTATTGGCCACAAATAGCAATACGATAGCAGAGAAGTTCTTCATTTATACCGTCTCTAGCAAGGTGCGAAAGGCAGCCACCTTACCCTCATAACGTTTTTGATGCTCCGCCCTCAAGGCAGGTGCAGCTTTAGTTTCGTACTGCTGCATTTTGGCGAGCGACTCACACTCATATTGCGTCGCATAGGTCACGCCGTTTTCCGTCCCCCCAATCACACGGCACAGCCGAGCACGCTCGAAGTAGCCCGTCGCTATCACATCCGGGATATGCACCTCCTTCATCCATTGGACCCATTGCTCCTCGATATCGGCATCGATACTCACCGTCACATTATATATTATCATGCTTTCTTTTTTACAAAGGTATAAAGTCTTTTTCATTTGGGGCCTACCCAGCGATTCGCGAAAAAGCGAATCACTGGGTCGCTACGATACGCAGCTCCCTGACGGTCGGTCCTAGCGGACTGGTCGACTAAGGTCGCCACTACTTCTCATCGCTAGTCCGGAAAAAGGGGTGATTTGTTGATGTGTTGATTTGTTAATTCATTGATAAGACTCACCTTATTTTAATCATATTTGAAAAGAGAAAAAACGAGATCCTTGGCAATATCAAAACAACTAAAAATGCTCTATTTGATCAATCAAATAGAGCATTTTTGTTTTATGTCAAAAGGAACAATACTTATGCTGTCTAAGTACGATCGTAATTTGCCTTTTACATTTTACATTTATGATTTTTCGGTTTTACATTTTACATTTAAATTTGCAGCCAACAGCCAACAGCCAACAGCCAACAGCCAACAGCCAACAACTAACACCTATATCTCATCCCCTCGCAAAGCACGATATCGCTTTCTCGCTTCCACAGCAAAGGTGCTGTTGCTCATTTCTATGAATAGACGCTCATAGAGCGCTTTTGCCTTTTCGGGATCATTGAGTTGATTTTCATATAGTTCCGCCAATTTGAACAGGGCATTATCTGCTCTTATTTCTTCGACGTGATTATCTACAATAGCTTGAAATTTTTCTGCCGCTTTGAGGTACTCTCTTTGCTTGAGATAGATATTCCCTTCTGAGTAGAGCACATCATCTACTAAAGTATGATCAGAGTAATCATTTTTTATCGTGTCCAGTTTTGAAAATGCTTCATCAAACCTATTTTGGAAAATAAGTAATTCAGCATTTGAATATAACTCCATAACTAGGGTCGTCGTATCTAGTCCTAGGTTGTCTGTTATAAAAACGGAAATGTCGATAGCATCATTAGAGATGAGCTTTGAGGTACTTGCTTTCAGTACTTTGAACTGTGCTTGAGCCCATTCATAATCTGCCATGTAGTAGCTTAGCTTTGCGTTTCTATATCTTGCTTCGTGTCCCAGTTGGTCATCCTTAAAGGCCTTGTCGACTTGCGCGTAGAGCAAGGTGGCTTCCCAGCGTTCGCCTTTCATAAGGTAAAAGTCAGCTAAGCTCAATTTGCCCTGAGCCAGTGTACGGGGCGCCATATTTGGATATTCTACCAACTCTTGTAATAAAGTAATTGCCTTGTCAAAATCGTTAAGATAAAAAGCTTCTAAGTCAGCCAGTTCTAAGATGATAGAAGCTGTCGTTTTAGTTCTTCCAAATTCACTCAAGAATGTCTCGTATTGCAATTCGAGATTTTTGAGATCCTCTTCTGTATAGTCAAATCCATCAGTGAGTTTATTTCGCTTTGCGCGTAAAGACTGACGCTTTGCATCCAGGTAGAAAGTAGAGGCATTGCCTTTTTCAGTTACAATATAATCGTATGCCTCAATGGCTGCTTCATAGTCTTTTGCGTTATATGCTATATCAGCCAACTTATATATACGGCCACCATTTTCGTTCAGTTTGATATCCAGCGCCTTTACTTGACGAAACGCATTTTTATAATCCTTTTGTTGTACAAATAACCAGGTCAACAATTCGGGATACTCTACCAATTCTGCATCCTCTTGAATAGCTTCATACAGTTGAGTTTGTAATTCTATGTAGTCATCCTCATTTTGTAGTTTTCGCTGAAAAATACTTTTTAGCGCATTTATCCTACCAGGGCTACTTTTTAGACTTTGGAGATAGTATCTGATCATCAAGTCTGTGTCTCCTTTTCGACTATATAGATCTCCGAGATTGTAGGCAAATAGATTTTGGTCCTTAAGTAGTTCCATTCCTCGCTTGTAGGTTTCGATAGCGAGTTCATATTTTTTTAAGCCAACAAAACCGTTGGCAAGATTGGTAATGCCGAAGCGGTCTGCGGTCAATTTCTTAATTCCTCTTTCATACTGCTCCTTAGCCTCTTCTTCTTTAAACTGTCTTTCAAAGATATTTCCGTAGGTGACATAAAGCTGTACCTTCTTTGGATTGTTTTTTATCTCCTTTTTGACTACTGTTTCTGCCTCCTCATAATCTTCTAGCTTCATCAGACAGTCTACGTAGCGATTGAAATAGTGACTGTTATTGGGATTACTTTTATAAAGTCCTACATAAGTGGCCCCCGCTTTTTCGTATTCTCCGTTTTGATAGTATTGCTGAGCCAGTTTGGCACTCTGAGCGTAAAGACCGCCCAAAGCAAAAAACATTATCAACACCAGACTAAAAAGACTCTTTCGGTAACTAAGAAAAGCAGGGTTCGTACGTATCATGGACAGGTTGTCTATATTTTACTCTATAACTAAACGATTGAGGATTATATTGTAAATCCCATTCGATTAGCATACTCCTTAATTAAAAGACGAAAATATGCTATTTAGTTACAATTTTAGGGCTGTTTTTACACAAAATATAGCTTTATCGATGACTCAGCGTAAATATTTAAAACTTATTGATAGGTGTGCGCTTTTAATATGTTGTGAACCACATAAAAAGTGTATTTTTGAAGCAAAATTTAAACTAAAAAATTAATCGTTTATGGCATTCGATATAGAAATGATTAAAGCTCATTATGAGAGCCTCCCTGGAAAAATTCAGAACATAAAGGAAACCTTAGGTCGACCATTGACATTGGCGGAAAAAATCTTGTATTCACATTTGCATGAGGAGTCTCCTCTAGCAAAGTATGAGCGTGGTAAAGACTATGTTTTTTATGCTCCAGATAGAGTAGCGATGCAAGATGCAACAGCACAGATGGCTTTACTGCAGTTTATGATGGCTGGTAAGAATAAAGTGGCTGTTCCTTCTACGGTGCACTGTGATCACTTGATCCAAGCTAAGATTGGTGCGGATGCAGATTTGCAACATGCTATGAATACTAGTAATGAAGTATTCAATTTTTTGGAGTCTGTGTCAGATAAGTATGGTATTGGATTCTGGAAGCCAGGTGCAGGTATTATACATCAAGTAGTGTTAGAAAACTACGCATTCCCTGGTGGAATGATGATCGGTACAGACAGTCATACGGTGAATGCAGGTGGATTGGGCATGGTAGCTATAGGAGTAGGAGGAGCTGATGCAGTAGATGTAATGGCAGGTATGGCATGGGAGTTGAAAAATCCAAAACTTATCGGAGTAAAATTGACAGGAAAGCTTTCTGGATGGACGGCACCAAAAGATGTTATTCTTAAGGTAGCAGATATCCTTACTGTGAAAGGAGGAACTGGTGCCATCGTAGAATATTTTGGTGAAGGAGCTATCAGTATGAGTTGCACTGGTAAAGGTACTATCTGCAACATGGGTGCGGAAATAGGAGCGACAACCTCTACTTTCGGATACGATGATTCTATGGATCGATACTTAAGAGCTACTGATAGAGCGGATATTGCAGATGCAGCAAATAAAGTGAAAGAACATTTGACCGCAGATCCTGAGGTTTACGCAAATCCCGAAAAATACTTTGATCAAGTTATCGAAATCAACTTGTCCGAGTTGATGCCCAGATTGAACGGACCATTTACTCCGGATTTATCTACCCACGCTGGTAAGGAAATGACTGCAAAGGCGACTGAAAATGATTGGCCTTTAGAAGTAGAGTGGGGGTTGATAGGATCTTGCACCAATTCGTCCTATGAAGATTTATCAAGAGCAGCTTCTATAGCACAACAAGCTCTCGACAAAGGCTTAGCCATCAAAAGTGAATTAGGAATAAATCCAGGTTCTGAGCAAGTAAGATTCACTGCAGATCGCGATGGTATTATAGAAGTTTTCGAAAAGTTGGGTTCCAAGATATTTACCAATGCATGTGGACCATGTATTGGGCAGTGGGCTAGATACAATGATCCTATGAATGCGCCTAAAAATAGTATTGTGCACTCATTCAATAGAAATTTTGCCAAGCGAGCAGATGGTAATCCGAATACGCATGCGTTTGTAGGTTCTCCAGAACTGGTGGCCGCTATTGCTATTGCGGGTAGATTAGATTTTAATCCAGCTACAGATACCCTGATTAATGACAAAGGTGAAGAAGTAAAACTTGAAGAACCGACAGGTTACGAATTGCCACCAAATGGTTTTGATGTCGAAGATGCTGGCTACAATGCACCTGCTGAAGACGGGAGCAAAGTAGAAGTAGTCGTCTCTCCTACAAGTGATAGACTTCAGTTATTGACACCATTTAAGCCAATCACCCAAGATAGCATGAACAATATGAGAATATTGATCAAGGCTAAAGGGAAGTGTACCACCGATCATATCTCTATGGCAGGTCCATGGTTGAAATATAGAGGACACTTAGAGAATATTTCTGACAACTGCTACACGGGAGCTGTTAACTACTACAATGAAGAAACGAATAATGTATTCAATGTTGAGAAAGGAGAGTACATGGGTGTACCGGATTCTGCTAGAACTTATCAGTCAGCTGGTATTGCGACGGTAGTATTTGGAGAAGAGAATTTGGGTGAAGGATCTTCTAGAGAACATGCTGCTATGGAACCTAGATTTTTAGGTGTAAATGCGGTGATCGTCAAGTCTTTCGCTCGTATACACGAAACGAACCTCAAGAAGCAAGGAATGCTTGCTTTAACTTTTGTAGATAAGAACGATTATGAAAAGGCAAGACAGGATGATAAAGTTTCTATTCCTAACTTTAGTGAAATGGCACCTGGCAAGACGCTAACGGTAAAGTTAGATCATGCGGACGGTACTAGTGAATCTTTTGAAGTGAACCATTCTTATAATGCAGCTCAGATTGACTGGGTGAGAGCAGGTTCAGCCTTAAATAAGATCAGAGAAGAAGCTGGCGTAGCATAATCGCTGCTTCTCTTCAGAATAGAATAAAAGTAGCTACCTTCGTTTAGGTAGCTACTTTTTTTATACCAACTAGTAAATAGATTGAAACCTTTACCAAAACATAACAAACCTTATACTATCCTTGGGGTCGACCCTGGCACTCAGTATACTGGCTATGGGATCATAGAAGTATATAAAAAAGAGCTGCGTCTACTAGATAGTGGAATCATCAATTTATCTTCCATAGAAGACCATCATGAAAAGTTGCTTAGTATCTTCAAAAACATAAATTTTGAAATACAAACCTACAAACCTATTTGTATGGCGGTAGAGGCTCCCTTCTATGGAAAGAACGTGCAGTCCATGTTGAAGTTGGGTAGGGCACAAGGAGCAGCCATAACGGCAGCAATGAGTTGTAATATCGATGTGATGGAGTACTCTCCAAAAAAAATAAAGCAGTCCATAACTGGAAATGGAAATGCCTCAAAGGAGCAAGTAAGTGCTATGTTGGCGAGTATATTAAAGGTGTCTATGCAAGACAAGAAGCTGGATGAAACGGACGCATTGGGCGCTGCAGTCTGCCATTACTATCAGGCGAGTTCTCCATTGGCAGGAATTAAAGGGGGCTCCTGGGAGTCCTTTATAAAAAATAACCCAGGTAAAATCAAGAAAATTTAAGTCTACGAGATGAATAAGATAGCTCTGACAGGAATGAAGTTTTTTGCGCATCATGGATTCTACGCCGAAGAAACAAAAATGGGTGCTTACTTTATATTGGATGTAAGTGTAGAAGTAGACTTTTCCAAAGCAGGGAGTAATGACCAATTGGCGGATACCGTCAACTACGAAAATATCTATGAGATATGCGCAGAGATAATGTCTGTACCTGCTAAATTGCTAGAGCATGTAGTAAGCCAAATCGAAGTCAAGCTCACCAAATATTATCCAAGTATCCAAGGAGTAGAAATAGTACTGCAAAAGTTGCATCCGCCTTTGGGGGGCTCAGTACAAGCCTCACAAGTGAGTATAGCAAATCAGTATGGGAAAAAATGTAGCCGCTGTCAGAGGAGCTTTCTATGCCATAACAATGACTCCTGTTGGTGCCACGAATATGATATATCTGAGCCTATAGCGGCGCGACTGAAAAAAGATTATAAAGACTGCCTGTGTGCAGCTTGTTTGTCTGAATTCGGATAGATAGGTACTATCTATAAAACCAAATCTCTTTAAAAATTAAGTTTTCAATAACGGTCTTTAGGCATAGTATATGCGTTTATCGTATGACGGTAGATTTTTCTAGTGAGATAACAATTGATTTACATTGATAGTCAGCCGTTTATATTTAATTTTAACACAAAATCTTAGAAATGAAGAAATTATTTGCTTTACTAATGTGTGCTTCTTTGATGGCATGCGATGCGGCTACCTTGCAAAAAGCAATGGATACTGTTTTAGCTACTGATACGCTTTCTAGTGTAGACATAGGCAACGGACTTAAGCAAGCCCTAGAATTGGGAGTAGGAGAAGGTGCTCAAAAACTTTCCGCAGCGAATGGCTTTTTGAATAGCCCTTACAAAATTTTATTACCTGCTGAGGTAAGACAAGTAACAGATAAGTTAAAGAATGTACCTGGATTCAACCTAGTAGAAGACAAGATGGTAAATCTACTTAATGCTGCCGCGGAAGATGCAGCTAAGTCAGCAAAGCCTATTTTTGTCAATGCTATCAAGCAAATGACTTTTGCAGATGCTACCAATATCTTGATGGGGCAGAACAATGCGGCTACTTCTTATTTACAACGTAAAACTACAGAGCCTTTATACGCTGCTTTTTCTCCTACTGTGAAGACTTCATTGGATAGAGTAAATGCTACGGATTATTGGACAAAAGCCGTAAATGCATACAACAAGATTCCTTTTATACAAAAAGCAAATCCTGACTTGCAAGACTACGTTACTAGACAAGCTATGAAAGGAATGTTTAGTATGGTAGAAAATAAAGAGGCTGACATCAGAACAAATGTGAACGCTAGGACTACAGATCTTCTAAAGAAGGTATTCGCTAAGCAAGACAACTAAAATTTAATTAGCAATAAAATTAAGAAAGGCGTATCGATTGAATTCGGTACGCCTTTTTTATCTTATTTGAAAGAGATAAGCTTAATCAAAACTTTTTATAAGGCCTAGCTCTAGACCAATATGATTAAGTCGGTTTTCCACGTCAAATGTGAGATTTTCGGCATCACCAAATAACATTCCTTGACCTTCTAGGTAATCAGTCAATGCGTAGTTGGCGTTTAGTTTTATTGTCCACCAAAATTTACTTTTCGCTATTCTATTTCGATAATCAATAGCAGCCCCAACTGTAAAATCTAAGTTGTTCTCATTATTGACAATAGTTTCTATTATTTGGATTGGGATTCCGTCGCTTGCGCTCATAAAGCTAACTAGAGTTCTAAGTGAATAGATTGTTTTGAGGTTTACATTGATAAATAATGCTTTATTTTCATTCTCTAGGAGATTGTATAATATGCCAATTGGAGCAACTAGCATGGTGTTCGTATTACCACTTCTAGTTTCTATAAAATTATTCTCAAAGATTCCTGAGTTGAATTCAGCGGAAGATTTGAAACTGAACTTAAATCGTGTATTTCCTATACCAATTCCGAAAGACAAAGCAAGTTTTGGCTTTATCAATAATTCCCTTTCTAAAAAATAATGTTGTCCGAATGAGTGACTAGGTTTTATAAAGGCTCCTCTAGTATCGATATCTTTTATTGGGATAAAAGAAGATTTTTGATGAATGAAATTATTTATTGAAAATTTCAACATGGAGAGTTGAGCAGTACCTTTAGTATTTGTGTAAATAGCTAAAAATAAAAAAATAAGCAGTTTTACATTCATTTCGGTTTTTTATTTTGATGTCGATATATAATCCCAACGTTTAAGCCAAAGAAAGTTAATTTATTGCTAGTGTTTTCTATTCTTGATTCATTATCACCAGTAAATGTGGTCATACCCTGCCATAACTCAGTAAGTGCATAGCTATAACCAAGGCCTAAACTCCAATAAAGAGGTAGGTTGGAAATCTGTTTTTGGAAGTGAATGTTAGCATCTATATTAAAATCTAAGTTCCTATTTCCATTTATTATCTCTTCAGAGCGGTAGGTATAAATGATTACGCCATCTTCACTTGTTCTCGAGTCAAGCTGAAAACCTGAATTGCCTGGTTCTGTATAATAAATACGACCATTGAAGGATAGGAATATAGAAGATTTGTCTGTATTATACAGTAATTTGCCAAAGCCAGTTCGAAAGGTGCAAAATCTTGAAAGGCTATAGGAGAAATTAAAGGGGGCTAAATCGCTAAGATTTGTATCTAAGAATTCTCTGGTAGTTTTTACCCTGAAAGCAGTATTGAAATACCCGATTCCCAATCCAATGTTAATAAAATATTTATTTTTAAAATAGAATCTTGATTCTAAAGATGATTCATATGTTAGTGTCCTCCTTGATTCAGCAAAACTTCCATACAAATTTGCACTTCTAATAATATCAGTCCGAGGTTTTTGATGTAGAATGCTTGTGCCACGCAATTCTAAATCAAAAAACTGTGCATTTAGAGAATTGAAAGAAAGTAGAAGGATAGTAAAAAAAAAATACTTGTATTTCACTTAGAAAGGATTAATGTGAAAAAGATTGGAGCGCATAACATTTATGCGCTCCAATTCTTTCATACTGGTTTTAAGTTTAATTTAAGATTAAAACTCCACTAATATCTCCAACTTCATAGTTAGAAAGGACCTTGTTCTCTTTACCTTTTAGATGTTGACCACTCCATTGATGTATTCTAACATCTAAGGATTTTCTTTTTTTACTGTCTTTTTTAAAGTAGTTTAAGCCTTCATAGCGACACTCGCTATCATATATCCTACCTTCAACATCTACATACAAATCCGCCCTTGCCCTTTTCCATTTTCCATTGCTTTTTCTTTTAAAATTTGTAATCTCCGCGTGTGCTTTTAAAACGAAAGGCCAACTATCGTGCTCTAAGAAAGCTTCATACTTATTGTTGCCAGAATTATACTGATCATCGAAAAATCTTTTCTTCCATCTGAAACAATCATCCATCATTTTTGATGGTGTATTTTCTTTATCATAATTGTCCAAGGGAAATAGGCTAATTACTTCGTTTCCTATTTTGACTTCATATTCTTCATTTAGCAGAGTTCTAACCTCTACAGAGTGACTATGACGTCTATTTGGGCTAGCACTCATGTCAAGATTGGAATTGTCTAACCAATCCAAAATCTCTAGTTCAACTTTAGCTCTTAGAGACGAAAAATTCAATTCATCTTCAAAGTTGATTAATGGCTGATAGTAAATAAATCCAATTTCTTCTTCTTTAGCGTCAAGTTCTTCATTAGTAAGTCCTTGGTAGATTTCTTCAAAAGAATAAAGGTGGTTTTCTTGTGCTGCTTTTAAACGTTCAACTACATCTTCGAAATGTATCCAATCCTCAAACCGTAAAATACCATCCTGATTGGTTACTCCTGCTAAGCGACTACTAACAAGATTTGAACTTTGATTAAAACTTGATAAACTTTCAGTTGTTTGTGGCTCCAATTCGTTTTGTTTGACTAACTCATTTTCTTTTTCACAGGAAAAGAAAATAAATGTAGAGCAAAAACTAAATAGGATAATTGTCAATACAGATTTAAAAAATCGTGGGGGGGGGGTAAAAAATTGCATAATAATTTATTTAAGTTAAAAAATATATGGTTCTCTAAAGACTACTAGTTAAGGTTTATTTTAACCTTAAATAATAAACTAGCCAGACTTATAAGTTCCTAAAATAGTAATTTTTTTTTTAATATTAAAATAAAACCCTCAGCAAAATACCCAGTCCAAAAAGTGCTAGCAAGATACCTGTGATTTTTCGGGTAAGCACGATGTGCTTAGGAGTAAGTTTGTTGCTTATCATCTTTGCCAAGAATGCCTTTATCATGTCCGTTGTCATTACTGTACCCATAATGGTTCCAAAGAATAAAAATGCTTGATAGCTGCTCAGCGTGTTATTCACTACGATAGTAGACATGATGCTAAACCAAAAAAAGATGGTAAAGGGATTGACGGTATTGATTAGAAATCCACGTGTGAATAAATTGAAGTATGAAGAACGTCTTTTTGTTTCTATGGCATATTCAAAAGATGGCGGTTTGCTGAGATATACTCCTATGCCTATAGCGACCAAGATGGCTGCTCCAATGAGCCCTGTAGTCAAGGTAAAGGTTTTATTATTGAGTAATTCGGCGGCGTAGGCCACACTAAAATAAACAAATAAAATATAGAGCAAGTCACTAAACCAAATCCCAAATCCTACTGTAGCTCCTGCAGTGAAGCCCTCCTCTACGCTGGTCTGGATGATGGCAAAGAAGATGGGCCCTACCATGATGGTAAGTAGTAATCCATACTTAAATCCTTCCCAAACTATATCCATCTGATTAATGTACTATGGTAGCGACTATTTTTCGGCTACCACCATGATTTCTGAATTCACATAGATAAACACCTTGCCAGGTTCCTAAGTTGAGCTTTTTATTGGTGATGGGGATTTGTACACTGTGCCCTACTAGTGCAGATTTGATATGGGCAGGCATATCGTCAGGCCCTTCGTAAGTATGGGTCAAATCGGGATCATCTTCTGGACTTAGCTTATCGAATACAGTCTCAAAATCGATGCGCACAGAAGGATCTGCATTTTCATTGATACTTAGTCCCGCAGAAGTATGTTGTATGAATAGGTGGAGTATACCTTGTTGTGGCAGAGAATCAAGATGGCTCATCACCTCATCCGTTATCAAATGAAAGCCTCGTGGTCTAGGTGCTAAAGCGAATGCTGTTTGTCTTATCATCGTCGCTTAAATATACGCAATGAAGTACAAAAGGATAATGAAATATACTAATAGGTTATGCCTGGACAGGCGATATCTCCAAAGTAGTAAACAATGCTAACACCAATCATGGCATAGAAGTCATTGTTTTGGCTGTTCCCTCTTTGTCGGCCAGTCTCTCCGATAGGTACTTCCACTATTTCGCCTGATCTATCAGATAAGGCTACTGCGATTTCGCCGCGTAGATTTTCTAAATCATCAAACTCTGGATAAGTAGTGCTCACATCATCAAGGTAGTCTGTGAATAACCTTCTAGAACTTATTTCTACTTCTAGGCTCCAAACATAGTTGATAGAGAATTTTAATCCTGCTCCATATACGAGTCCAGCATCTATAGTGGTGTACTCTTCTGCGATGAACTGCCCTTCAGTGCCGAGGGGTCTTAGTTCGTGTATTATTCCATCAAGCTCCGTAGTAGGATTATAATAGAATACATTGAATCCTGCAAATAGATAGGGAGAGAAGAAATTTTTCTTGCTCCCATGATCATAGGGCAAAAAATTGAACTCAAATTGAGAAGCTGCATCTACGATGATGGACTCAAAATTGAGGTTTCTCTGAATTTCAAAGTTGTTTTCTGAGTTGGTATCGCTACCTCCAATTTGTCCTCCGCTCACACCCATCTTCAGCGCTAAGCGATTGTTGAAATTGTATCTTCCAAATGCTCCTCCAGCGAATCCTAGGTCGTTGATTTCATTATCCGTATTAAGATCTCCGAAGTAATGAGAGGCCCCTAACCAAGCTCCCGCTTCCCAGCCCTTTTGGGCATTTACATTGGTGCATACTAAAAAAGCGAGTACAAGTAGGAGAAATGAATTTTTCACTGGATGATATTGATTTCAATTAAAATTATAATTCCGAACTGCAAAGGTACGCTAATTCCCTATTTCAACCCTTTGCAGCACCAGATTATAACGTAAAACCTGCATAAATAATGCCTAGCTGGTCTTAATTTTACTAAAATTGCTGTGGGGAGTGCCTCTTTTTATACGGCTCCACTAAAAGTATATTTCTAGAAAGTCGAAATGTCGAATAAATAGTCAGATATTTGTGTTATACATGAGATTATTCTATGGCTTTTAGACCATTTATAAAAGCCTTATTTGAACCAAAACAGATATAAGAAATAAAACAAATAAAATGAAGAAGCACCTTAGCCTATTGATGGTTTGTATGATCGGACTAATGATATTTACATCTTGTAAAGATCGTACCACCCGCGCTGCTCTAAAACATGGAGATATCCTGAAGTCGAATTTGGATTCATTTGATAAGAACCGAATGAAGCTCAGTGCTAATTTAGTTGAAAGCCTAGAAGAGGCTGGAGAATCATTGTTAACTGAGAATCCTGATATCCCAGAAGTATCTAAGGACTTTGAAAAGGAATGGCGAGGGATTATGAATAGATATGATAAGCTAAAGAAAGATTTTCAGAGTATCGGTGAAAGCTCAAGTGCCTACTTTGAAGAGCTGAATACCTTAAGCAGTTCTATCAATAATGTGGATCTGAGAAAGTCAGAATTGGAAGCCAATAGGGCGCTAGAAATGAAGTGGAAGTCGACTTATGATGAGGCAGATAAGGCCATCAAAAAAGTGACTACTGTATTGGAGGATGGTAATGATTTTCATATGGTCTTAGTCGCTAGTAGTATTCGTCAAAAACTGGAGCAAAACGTGGAGGCCTTAAAAAATATGTCTGTACAGGCTAAATTGCTCTTGGCGGATTTGGAAGTGTTCACAGACGAAGGAAGAAAACTGGTTGAGGGATAGGATCTAACTCAGAAGATGGACAAGCGGTAGGAAGGGTTTAGTCTAGCGTCGAGCGCTTGGTGGGAGAGGAAGGAGCTAGACCGAAATGAAATGGAGCCCTGGATGACGCGGTCCCGACTTTTTCCGTCGGGATGGCCCATAATTATCACCCTCCTAATAACAGAAAAATACATGGTATCTTATGCAAATCAGGCAAGGTGCTTGTCTTCCATTGTCTGATGGTGTGGCTTTGGATATAGGCATCTGGGGCAGTGATATTGGCAGCGATGCAAAGTTTAGTCTCTGGGTTCAACGTATTCATCAAGGCATCAATCATCGCCTTGTTGCGGTACGGGGTCTCTATAAATATCTGGGTACAAGACTTTGGCCTAGAGTCTTTTTCGAGGCGCTGAATGTCCTTCTTGACTTGGTCTTTTTTAGGAGATAAATAGCCATGAAAGTGAAAATTCTGCCCATTGAGGCCTGAGGCCATCAAGGCTAATAGTATACTTGATGGTCCCGTCAAGGGGATTACTGCAATGCCCATATTATGTGCTTGCCATACGAATTCGCTGCCAGGATCAGCTACGCCTGGGCATCCTGCTTCAGACATGAAACCTACACGATTATGTGTTGCAAACAAGTCCTTGATGATGGGGAAGTTAGCGCCTGGATCATGCTTGTCTAGCTCGACGAATATCATGTCGTGGATCGGCTTGGGGGGCTTGGTTTTGCTCACAAATCTCCGGCAAGTCTTGGCGCGCTCCACGATAAATACATCTAAGCTGTGGATCACCTCAATCGTATGGGCGGGCAGGCTGCTCAGGGTGTCCTCGTGTAGGGGAGTAGGAATTAAATATAGGGTCTTTTTCAAGTGGATATGAGTATTTTAGTACTTTTGCAATGTAAATAAAATCTAGAATAGATATGCAGAATACATACAATATAGTGTTGCCTCAGTTTGAAGGGCCTTTTGACCTGCTGCTATTCTTTATAGAGCGTGATGAGCTGGATATACACGACATTCCGATTTCTAAAATTACCGCTGAGTTTTTAGAGTATATCCGTCAAGCGGAGGAGATGAACATTGACCTAGCGAGTGAATTCATACTCGTAGCGGCGACCTTGATGCGTATCAAAGCGAAATTGTTGTTGCCGAGAAAGGAAATAGATGAGGAAGGAAATGAGATAGATCCAAGGGATGAATTGGTACAAAGACTACTAGAATATAAGCGCTATAAAAGTGTGCTCACTCAATTTAGAGATTTGGAGATAACACGGAGTGAAAGAGAGGGAAGAGGAAACACCAATAGCGAGCTAAAGAAAATAGCAGAAACAGCGCTGGTAGATATGGAGCTAGAATCTGTGACGCTGTTCAAGTTGATGAAGACTTTTGAGCGCGTCATGCAGCGCATGGAGGAAAGCAAAAACAAAACCATTCATAAGGTGTACACTTACGCCTATACCATCAGAGACCAGCAGATTTTTATCATAAACATGCTTCGCAAAGGAGAACAAAAAGAGTTCTCTGAAATATTTGGTGTCTGTAAAGATAGAATGCACGCCGTGATTACTTTCTTAGGTTTGCTAGAGTTGCTCAATCTGCAAAAAGTGGCTTTGATAGATAGACCTGGTGTGAATAACTTTTTCTTAGAGCGCAAGGAAGGTGGCGAGAGCTACCAAGCATTGGATGAAGCCCTGGAAAAGAGTGAAGCGAATCAGGAGGAGGAAGAGGAGTAATTATAAATGATAAATTATAAATGTAAAGCTTACGTGTTCTGTGTTGGCTTTGTTTTATAGCCTTTGGCTATTCATTCGCCTTTGGCATTTTACATTTATCTTGCAACTATCAATTAGGTCTATTTAAACCAAAATCGTTAACCATATCCAACATTTAATAAAGAGGTCAGAACATCACCTAGTACCGCTTTTTTGCCTTTTACGATACTTGAAAATATTGGACCAGATCTAATAAAAGAGATAAACAGTATCCAAAAAGAGATTAAAATTTTAGAAGATGAAACTATGAGGTTTAAAGAAAATAGCTTTATTGTAAAAAAAAGACAAATTCAATATAAATCGAAAACGATTCTAAACCTTTTCAAGATTAAAAGCTTTTAGAATCATCTATATTATTTAAAACAAAATTTGGCCAAACAAGTAGTGGTAATTAGGTACTAACTTTTTTGTAACTACTCAGGTCAATAAACCCTAAAAATAATCTAAAATAAATAGATTGTTGATAACTCTTAAATTTTGCAGGAAAACGAAAATCAAGAGTTACTTATTAACAAATATTGAGCTTTAAAGTAGTAAATATGTTAGT
>CAKZVJ010000002.1 GCA_937923345.1 uncultured Saprospiraceae bacterium | reverse complement strand
GATCGAGCTAATTTTGTGCCCCGGGCGGGACTTGAACCCGCACGGCCCAAAGGCCACAGGATTTTAAGTCCTGCGTGTCTACCAATTCCACCACCAGGGCAGCAAGAATTGCATAAAAAAAAGGGTTGAAAAACTAACCCTTTAGTAGAATACAAATCCTAAAAATGGAGCGAAAGACGGGATTCGAACCCGCGACCCCGACCTTGGCAAGGTCGTGCTCTACCAGCTGAGCTACTTTCGCAAATATTTTATCCAAGGTCATTTCCTCGGAGTGCAAATATAGGGTAAAGCTTTTAAATAAATCAAATAATATCTTATATATTTTTTGAGTAAATAAAGCCTCTAATTTAGCTACTTAGAGTTTATCTAACCTCCTTTTGAGATAGTAATACATTTCCTCTTGCGACCTGAATGCTAAATCATTAGGGGTACTCTTGTAGGTATTATTACCCTCGGCGTCAATGATTCTTGCCTTTACATTATCTTGCAGCTGTATGTTGATATAGTCCAGTATCTGTTTTCTAATATCTTCATCAAAAATGGGGAAAGTAGTCTCAATTCTATAGCTAAGATTCCTCACCATCCAATCTGCTGAAGAACAGTAGATTCTTTCTTTACCATTGTTGTGAAAGATAAAAACACGGGCATGCTCCAAGAATCTATCTACAATACTTATGATTTTTGTATTGGTGCTAAATCCTTCAATACCAGGAACAAATGAACAGATACCTCTAATTATTAGATTTATCTCAACACCAGCTTGATCAGCATCATATAGCTTTTCAATCATTTCTTGATCTTGCAAGCTATTCATTTTAAGCGTAATAGAGGCTGGTTTTCCCTGTTTAGCGTTTTCTATTTCTACATCAATAAATTCTGTCAGTTTGGATCTTAAGTTGAACTGTCCTACTAATAGATGCTTAAAATCATGGTGCTGGCCTTTCTTCAATTCTAAGACAGAGAATACTTTTGTGGCTTCAGAGGTCAGGCGCTCATCAGCCGTGAAAAGACCTAAATCACTGTAGATTTTCGCAGTTCCTTCATTGAAATTACCTGTACTAAGGTACGCGTAAGTTTTGGGTTTATTATTTTCAATCCTTCTGATGATAGCCAGTTTGGAGTGTACCTTGAGTCCTGGAAAACTATAGTAGACCTTGATACCTGCTTTTTCAAGTTTTTCTCCCCATTCTAGATTGGCCTCCTCATCAAACCTAGCTTTGACTTCTATAAATGCAGTGACTTGCTTTCCTGCTTCAACTGCATCCATGAGAGCTTCCATTACTTTTGATTGGCTGCCTACACGGTACAAAATAATCTTGATGTGCGTAACCTTAGGGTCTTTAGCTGCTTTTTGAAAAAGTCTGACTACTGACCTATATGAGTGGTATGGCAAATGGATTAAATGATCATTCTTGCAGATCTCTTGAAATATATCTTTTGAATCTTCTAATGGGCAATACGGAAGTGGGGGAAGGGGTAAGTTTTTCAGAAAGCTATATCCAAAGTCAGGAAAGCTAAAAAAGTCAAAATTATTATGATACCTACCCTCTGGAATAAGGTCATACTTTGTCAACTGAAAATTTTTATTCATCACGCTCAACAGGTTGTCTGGCATTTCTCTGTCATAGACAAATCTTGATGCTGGCCCTACATTTCTCTTATTAAGACTGTTTTTGATCTTTGCTATCAAGTCTCCTGAAAACTCATCGTCAATATATAACTCTGCGTCTCTAGTCAGTTTAATACTGTAAGAGTCTTCTATGTCATATCCTGGAAATAACCACTTGAGACTATGTCTTACAATGTCATCTAACATAATAAGATAGTGTCTCCCTTTTGGAGAAGGGAGCTTCACAAAACGAGGTAGATGATCGGATGGAATCTTGACTACAGCATACTCATCTTTTACTCGATTCTTTACATTATCTTTTAACCATACCGCAAGGTAGAGTGCCCCATTGTTGAGAAAAGGTCTAATTTTGTCTTTTCTCAAGAGTACTGGTTGTACGAAAGGAAGAAGTTTATCTTTGAAATAATTTTCTACAAATTCTACTTGATCTTCATTGAGGTCTGTTCGGCGTAGAGCATATACTTTATATTTACGGAGTTCGGGTATGATTTGCTTTTCAAATATCTTACTAAATTCTTCTTGCTGACTGTTGACGATTTCCAAAATACTATTGATGAGCACTTTGGGTTCGAATTCTAATTTTTTCTTGGTTTTCTTACCAACTCTGAGAAGATTTCTATGGTTGGCAACTCTAACCTTGAAAAATTCATTGAGATTGGAGCTGTAAATGGCTAAGAATTTAATTTGCTCAAATAGCGGCACATTAGGATCTTTCGCTTCTTGAAGGACTCTGTAGTTAAATGATAGCCAACTAATATCTCTGTGCAAATATGGAATAGTATCTTCCTTCATTATTCGTTTTTCTAAAAATTGATACGCTTAGTGTAAAGGCCGTAAAATTAGCAAGAAATGCGTAAGGATATAATAAATCCTAATTCTTATCACTTACAAAAGAGATCACATGCATTCTAATAGTGCCTAAATAGAAATTATAATACGTTTTAAAATAACCGCAGTTGGGTATTTTGAATATATTTTGCTTCTAAGTGTTCGAAATGATGAGAAATCCCTGCTTTTGTTGATCTTTCTATAAAATAATTGATCATTTCCGGAATATGCTGAATATCCGGTTGGTGGAAGAAAAGATAGACTTCATTGAGTTGGTTCCCTGCTTCTACTATGCGCTCTATCCAAGCATCTATTCGGTCGAAATCACTGGTGTCAAGATTATTGCCCACCAATCTCAGTATTAACATTGGTGTAGGTAAGATGCCATGTGCAACGTCTCTTCTGCCAGCCACATCAGTAATCACTAAGCTAGTATTATGTTCCTTGAGCTGAATGGCTAATGAAGCAAGATGCTCATGGTCATTTTCAAACCATTTGGGGTGCCTCAGCTCAATGGCTAGTGGTATATGAGTTGGTTTCCTACTTACAAATTTGAGTAGTTTTTCAGCTTGACTGGGGTCAAAATATTCTGGAAGTTGCATGAAGCTGGGCCCTAAGTTAGCTTCCATGCCCTTGATAGCTTTATAAAAAGAGTGGCTTTGGGATGTCTCACTAGCTATATTTGATCGATGAGATATATCTTGTGGCACCTTGGGGCAAAAGCGAAAGCTGCTATCTACTTTGCTACACCATACTTCCACCTTAGCCATGTCTGGTATATGATAGTGCGTGGTATTGAGTTCAATCGTGTTGAACATGTTGCCATAATGATGAAGGTATTCAGAAGTTTTAGCATTTTGAGGATAGTAAGTACCCGCCCATTCTTTATTGCTCCAGCCTGTAGTACCTATATAGATATGCGGAGGTTCGGAGTTTTGTGTCGGGGATTGGAGAATTTTTAGTGCCGGGATACTAAAGTCTACCTCTTTTAGGTTTGAAAGTTTACCAAATTTCATACATACTATCTTGTAATATGCATCCAAGGTAAACATAAAAAAATAAAATTTTTATCTCAGCTCAGAAAGACCAATATGTACAAGCGCTGTGTAGTAGTCCCGATTTTTTATCGGGAGTCCAAAGGACCGAGCGAAGAGCGAGCTGCGGAACATAGCGACCCTATCATAGTGCTTTTTTCAAGCAATATGATAGGGTAGTACCAAAACAAAAAAAATAAAAGTCAGTGCAAGCTAATTTGGAATTAAGAAAAAATAATAGACTTTTGTAAAACAATTTAAGGTATCTAAACTTATTACTAAACACTTTAATCAGTATGAGAAAGAATATAGCAGCAGGAAATTGGAAGATGAATCTAGCTTTTGAAGAAGCAAAATCTTTGTCTGAGCATGTCTCAAACGTACAGGTGGCGGATGGAACAGAGGTAATATTGGGCGTGCCTTTCCCTTATTTGGAGCAGATCCAAAAGGTCATCGCTTCTAACCCTGGTGTGCATGTGGCCGCACAAAATTGTCATCAAGAAGCAAAAGGTGCATACACTGGTGAGGTGTCTTTGGGCATGCTAGCATCGATAGGCATAAAGACCGTCATACTAGGACACTCCGAAAGAAGAGCGTATCAAAAAGAAACGGATGAGCTGCTGGCACAGAAGGTAAAAGCGGCGCTCCAAGCAGGTTTTAAGGTGATTTTTTGTTGTGGTGAAAGTTTAGAAACCAGAGAGGCGGGAGAACATTTTGATTTTGTAGAGGGACAATTGCGAAATAGTTTGTTTGATCTTGAGGCGAAGGATTGGAAGCAGATTGTGATTGCGTATGAACCTATATGGGCTATCGGAACGGGTGTGACTGCGAGTCCTGAACAAGCTCAAGAGATACATGCACATATCAGAACTCTTCTGAAAAATACATTCAATGAGCAGGTAGCTGAAGAGACATCTATACTATATGGCGGGAGTGTAAAACCTGCAAACGCCAAAGAATTGTTCTCTAAAAGCGATATTGACGGAGGTCTAGTCGGAGGTGCTTCATTGAAAGCTGCTGATTTTGAGCAAATTATTAAATCTTTTTAAGGGTTTGGAAGTAAGGCATTTATTTTCATACATTTGCGCCCCCTGAGTGTTACAGGTCTAGTCTAGCCTATTATTGAAATTGATTTGAGTAGATAAAAGTGCTCAACACACTAGTCCTGAAACAATATGAATATATTAATAGTAATATATAATCTGATCCCGCTGAATAATAAAAATTAAACTTATAATATAATATGCCCTCAAATCTTCTAATAGTAGAGTCCCCTGCAAAAGCAAAGACCATAGAAAAATATCTAGGTAAGGACTTTAAAGTAAAGTCTAGTTATGGACACGTACGTGATTTAGAAAAAGGTAAAAAGGGAGTTGATATTGAAAATAAATTTATTCCCAACTACCGAGTATCTCCTGATAAAGAGAAGGTGGTAAAGGATTTGCAAGATTGGGTCAAGAAGGTAGACGAGGTTTGGTTGGCGACGGATGAAGATCGAGAAGGAGAGGCCATCTCATGGCATTTATGTGAAGTACTTGGCTTAGACGTAAATAAAACAAAGCGTATAGTCTTTCATGAAATTACAGAACCAGCCATCAAAAAGGCTGTACAATCACCACGCAAGGTCGACCTGAATCTGGTTGATGCTCAGCAAGCAAGAAGAATTTTAGATCGTCTGGTAGGTTTTGAGTTGTCTGAAATCCTATGGAAAAAAGTAAAAAATAAGCTTTCTGCAGGTAGGGTGCAATCTGTGGCCGTGAGATTAGTGGTCGACAGAGAGAGAGAGATTCAGAAATTTGAGTCGGCCCCATTCTATAGAGTCAATGCCATCTTCCATGTAGAAAATGAAAAGGGTAATAAAGTAGACCTAAAGGCTGAGTTGCCTAGCCGATTTGATAAAGAAGGAGATGCAGAAGCCTTTTTACAAAGCTGCGTGAATGGTACCTTCTCTATTAAGGACATAGTGGTAAAGCCACTTAAGCGTAAGCCATCTGCTCCATTTACTACTTCAACATTGCAGCAAGAGGCCAGTAGAAAATTGGGCTTTTCTGTGAAGAGAACCATGATCAATGCGCAAAAGCTCTACGAACAAGGTTTTATAACTTATATGAGAACGGATTCTGTAAATCTGAGTGAAACTGCTTTGACACAGATTAGTACTGAAATTGTAGCGGCCTTTGGTAAAGAATATGCAGAAGAGCGAAAGTTTAAAAATAAAAAGTCGTCGAATGCTCAAGAGGCTCACGAAGCGATTCGGCCTTCCTATATTGCTAATAAGGTGGTAACTAATGATAGAGATCAGCAGCGTCTGTACGAACTTATTTGGAAGCGTACTATAGCTTCGCAAATGGCTAATGCAGAGTTGGAAAAAACTACCGTTAATATAGGTGTATCCACGAATGCTGATGCGTTACTAAAAGCGACTGGTGAGGTACTCAAGTTTGATGGATTCTTAAAAGTATATCTTGAGTCTAGCGACGACGATGAGGATGAAGGACAAGCACAAGGCATATTGCCTCCACTGAAAGTAGGTCAAAATCTTGATCTTGATAATATGACCGCCATCGAAAGATTTACTCGACCTCCAGCAAGATTTACCGAAGCGGGTTTGGTAAAGAAGTTAGAAGAAGAGGGGATAGGCCGTCCGTCAACTTATGCACCGACCATCTCTAAGATCATGGAGGAGGCAAGAGGCTACGTCGTAAAGGAATCAAGAGAAGGAGTGGAGCGTCACTACAATGTCTTTACATTGAGTAAGAACGCCATAGAGAAAAAGAAGGAAACTGAAATCACTGGTGCTACCAGTAATCGTTTGTATCCATCAGATATAGGCATGGTAGTAAGTGATTTTTTGTTAAAGCACTTTAAGGAAGTCATGGACTATGGCTTTACTGCGGAGATAGAAAAGAAATTTGATGGCATCGCAGATGGTTCTCACAAGTGGAGAAACATGTTAGATGAGTTTTACCAACCTTTTCATGATCGTGTTCAAGATACGCTAGAAAATGCAGAAAGAGCGAGTGGGGAACGCAGACTGGGTAAAGATCCTGAGACTGGAAATACTTTATTGGTGCGCGTCAATAAGTTTGGTAAGCCCATGGTGCAGATCGGAATCGCTGAAGAATTGGGCGAAGACGAAAAACCTAAGTATGCCAATCTAAGAAAAGAGCAGTCTCTAGAGACCATCAATTTTGAAGAAGCACTTAAGTTGTTTGAATTGCCAAAAATGGTGGGTACTTATGAAGATAAGGAGGTAACCATCGCGATAGGTCGATTCGGTCCATATGTTAAGTTTGATGAAGGGTTCATATCTATTCCTAGAGGTGAAGATCCATATGAGATGGGATACGATAGGGCAGTAGAGCTGATCAAAGAAAAGCGTGCGGCAGATGCACCAATTGGTACTTACCAGGGTATAGATTATACGAGAGGCAAGGGACGTTTTGGTCCATTCTTGAAATGGAATGGAATGTTTATCAATATCCCTCGTCGTTACGATCCAGAAAATTTGACTCAGGAAGAAGCTTTTGAATTAATTGCCAAGAAGGTAGAAAAGGAAGCCAACAGATATATCCACCAATGGCCGGATGATAATCTATCTGTCGAAAATGGAAGATGGGGTCCGCTAATTAAGTTTAAGAAAAAGAAAATCAACTTCCCTAGAGATGAAGATGGTAAACGTATCAGCTCTGAAGATGCAGCCAAGTACACGCTCGAAGAAGTGAAGACACTGGTAGAGGCGGAAATCCCAGGGGCATTTGCTAAGAAGAAAAAAGCACCAGCCAAGAAGAAGCCTGCTGCTAAGAAGAAGGCACCTGCTAAAAAGAAAACAGCTGCGAAAAAGCCAGCTGCTAAGAAAAAGGAAACGGCTAAGGATTAAGCTTTTTCACGATAAACAATAAAAAAGGCGCTCCGAAGAGCGCCTTTTTTATTGCTAATTAATTATAGCTTTTCATTTTTTAACTAATGTTCGTTTTCACATCTTCGTAGATGGCTGCAGCGACGCGTTGACTGGCTCCTTTGTCCCCTAATTTATGGTGCAAGATTTCATAGCTATGCAGCATCTCATTTCTTGCGTCATCCTCAAATAGCTTTTCTACCTCCCTGATGATATTAGGTGCCGTACAATCAGATTGTATGAGTTCTTTGATGACTGCTTTATCTAAGATGAGATTAGGGAGGCTAATGTGTTTTACCTTCGCGAATGACTTGGCTAAGGTGTAGGTGATGGAACTGGTTTTGTAAACGACTACTTGAGGGATATTGAATAATGCAGTTTCCAAGGTAGCCGTCCCGCTAGTTACAATCGAAGCGTCTGCACTTTGTAGCACGTTGTAGGTCTTGTCTGTTTCAATACGCAGATTGCTAGGTAGTCCATTGAAAAATGACTGGTAGAAGGAGAGTGGCTGCCATGGAACAGCGGCAATAATGAAATGGTAAGCTGGAAGTTTTACTACCACCTCCACAATAACTGGTAGTATTTTTTCTAACTCTTGCTTTCTACTGCCTGGCAAGAGCGCGATGGTTTTCTTCTGGCTATCTTTTGGAATAGGATCAAAATGAGCTTGGTCAATGGCATCTAATAATGGATGTCCGACAAATTTATCTTGGTAGCCG
>CAKZVJ010000001.1 GCA_937923345.1 uncultured Saprospiraceae bacterium | reverse complement strand
TACACAAGGTTAAATAATCTACCTGGGCTATGCTTACGCTTTTTTACGCTATACCAATAATTTGCACCTATCAAGTTCTCCAATACCTTTTTTTTCATTCCATAAAAACAACTAGCATTTTTAACAAATAAATCAGAATCGAATTTGCATTGGTTTAAGCTATCCATATCATATTTGCACGACTCCAGCTGAGGAATCAGTATTTGATTTATATAGTATTCACATTCTGCACAATGGTAATTTTGCTCCGTTTTTATCATTATCTTATATGATGTGGTGCATGCACAAATTGTTAGCAGCGTTACGAAAAAATACCTATTCATAGTGAACTAATTTTTCTGTACTTAAAATTTGCCCAGCCATCCCACATCGGGATAAGACATCGGGACCACGTCGTCCGCTGTATGGTATATCCCCGCGCCTCTTAGAAAAGGCGTGCCTCGCCAAGGGTGTCGAGCAAGCTTTTTTCTACCCCGCCCGCTATATCCCATGCCGCTACCACCGTTTGTCCTTGCGCTCTCCGAGCGACTCGCTTTGATGCCTTCGGCATGTCGCGACGGTGCGCATAAAATTTATTTGATTTTGCAGCTCTCTATAAATTTGTAAGCAACATTATAGGCATCCTTCATTTAATCACCCTATTGCTAATGGGATCGACAACTCTAATGTCTATTATTTTTTCACCCGGATAAAACAAGAAGTTTACAAGCACTTCATTTTTCCCTAAACGAATTATTTTATTGTAGCTATAGTTAAAATCATCTTCTTTTATTTGGTTTTGTAAATTTAGACTAGCTACTAGCTGCGGTAAAACCTTTCCATAAAAACACCCTTTGTAACGCTCATGAAATTCATCAAAATCCATTTTTTTTAGTCTATCTCCCTTTCTTATTTTTTCATAGAGTAAATCACAATTCAAACATTTTACATTACTATTTTGCAATTCACTTAAGTTACTCACATTATAAATTTCTATCAATCTCTCACTTTGAATACCGTACACAAGGTTAAATAATCTACCTGGGCTATGCTTACGCTTTTTTACGCTATACCAATAATTTGCACCTATCAAGTTCTCCAATACCTTTTTTTTCATTCCATAAAAACAACTAGCATTTTTAACAAATAAATCAGAATCAAATTTGCATTGGCTTAAGCTATCCATATCATATTTGCACGACTCCAGCTGAGGAATCAGTATTTGATTTATATAGTGTTCACATTCATTACAATGGTAATTTTGCACCACTTTCATTATCGTCTTATGTGGTGTGGTGCATGCGCAAATTGTTAGCAGCGTTAAGAAAAAATACCTATTCATAGTGAACTAATTTTTCTGTACTTAAAATTTGCCCATTTTGCATAAGTTGAACAAAATATAGTCCGCTAGGTAATTTTCTAAGATTTATATCTTCATAATCAGCTTGTTCTTCATAAACAACTTTACCTCCAATATCTAAGATTCTAATAGATTGGATTCGGCCTTGCAATTCAATATTATCTATATTGATATTTAGCAAGTCTTGAGCGGGGTTTGGAAATATTTCAAACTCAAACTGTTGCCTCACATTTTTAAATACACTATTAGTTTGACAGTCGAAGCTACCTATATTAAGATTAAGAACTGAATTGGATATAGGTTCGCAAGGAGGGCCACTATTACCGATTATAAAAGTATGCTCCCCGCATAGATGGTCATCACTAGTCAGTGAAAAAATATTTTCAAAAAACTGATCCGGATACATAATTGATCTATTCACTGTATGTCTTGCTAAAAAAGCATGCCCAAACTCATGCACCATAATTTTTTTCAAAAAAAACGAATCTGGACTAGTAATTGGAAAATCTACAAAAGTAAATTGTGGATTTAATCCTATATCAAATAAATTGGATACAGATATTCCGGGGCATGTATGGTGATCATCAACAATCCCAGTTAAAGCCGCCAATGAGTTGGGCACAACATTTGACATTGAAATAATACCAGTATTTATATTCGACATAGTAGTATCCAATTCAACCCATATTGGATGATCTTGATTACATCTCCATTCATCTAGTGCCTCTTCTATCTGACTGTAAGCATTAGGTATATTATTTAAAACTGAAGTATCTATGCTTATAATATACCCCTCTCTCTCAGGAAATACATTCCTCCATCTTGCAGACATCCGTCTCTTTTTAGCCCCAATCACATTATTCGAATCAAGCTGATAATCATTAAACATGCCAAAATGCACATACAATTCCTGGCTCGAAATAGTGCTATTTCCATTTACATTCACTGTAATCCTACCGCTGGTCGCAACTCCTTGATCTGCATCTGAGTCAATATTGTTGTTTCTGGAAGGGACTCTCACCCTTATTTGCGTATCACTCCAAGAAATATAGTCCAATTCTGCAGGAAATGTTAGCGATTGTGTTACTAATTGACTAGTTGGAATTATTGACTCTGCATCAGGAAACCCAACTGTGCCTGCACTGAATGCTCCTGGAGCAGGCGTACCAAATCCAGACCCATAGATGGTAATCACGCCAGGAATTCCATTTTCAGACATATCTCCAACACCTGCCGACACATTCAGTGGAGCAATAGAATCTATGCGTGGCATAAATTCATTGAATATATTATCATCAAAATCGAGGCAGTTCCACAACTGCGGGGAGCCTGTAAAATCAGGGGTCACATAACTGGTGTTCTCCAGTAAACCAGATTTTAGAATATCGATATGAGGGAGTACATCAAGGTCAAGAGAGGAAATATTAATAGTACCTTCGAGAATAGGTATAAACTCGTTGCCTATAAAAATAGGATCAGACATACTGTTATTTGATACCGCAAACCCCACTATATTTTCATTAATTCTTTCTTTATTCAGGGTATAGTCTCCTTCAAATTCTAGGGCAAGGCCTATTGAAATATTATCAGACTCAAATGGATCCTCTGTATATTCAGATGGGTCATATATCAATGGCAAATGCATACTATTCAGATAGGTTGATGGTATATCAGAACTACAAAGCACTCGAAATCTAATGTCACTTGAATTCGCATTTGCAGCATCAAAATCAATGGATAAATTAAAACATCCTCTCTGAATTATTTTTCTTTCAAGTTGGCGAGTTCGTTCGAATATCTCACCTTTTAACTCATTCAAATCTTCGAATACTCCCGCATAAGAAAAATATCTACTTTTATATTTATTACTCTCTCTATAGTAGCCATTCGTTTCGCCTATCAGTTGAAAACCACCTTTCGAAATATTGGATTTTCTTAACAGGAAAACACCTTCGTCGTTTACACTTAAATGTGCGACATGATTATAACTTTCACTTTTGTCAGCAATGCGCCCTCCCAACGTAATAATAGACAAAGTAGAACTTAAGTTCTCAGATGATTTTAATACGGATATAATTTTAATTTCATTGCTGGAGTATATTCTACCATTATGTTCAAATGCTTTTTTACTGATTACTTCTCCTTCTACAATTGCATCAGCAGTTTCGACCATGTTTTCAAATGGAAGTGAAATATTTTGTGAGAAGCTTAAAAATGGGAGTAGAAATAAAGCGGAAATGCTAAAAACAAACCTAGTGCGACCTAAAAATGTAAAACAATCAAAACGTGTGTGTGTGTGTGATTAGACATAATTTTATTTTAATCGGTTAATATAAAATCTAATATATATAAAATACTCTTTGACTATCTACTAATTTTAAATATTAACATAAAATAATATTTAAATTTGCACTTATAGCGCTATTTCAAAATAAAATACATTTCGGGCTAGGGGGAGGAGTGATATGAGGGGTGCTAGATGCCTCATGAAGGAATGCTCGGAGGTAGATGAGCGAGCGAGCGAATATGCCTCCGAGCATATCCTGAATAGGTATCTAGGGCGCCGAATACAAGCGGATCACCCGACCACAGAAATGCGTAGGGGAGAGTGCTGGGCTTTCTGTGGGAGCACCCTTATTTAATTATAAATGATAAATTGTGAATTATAAATGCTTTGCACACTTGTTCCAAGTTTACTATGTATAATCCTAAAACGAAAAAGCAAAACATGTAGAAATTAGTATGCCCACTTTGAAAGCTCACCAAAGCGTAAATTATAAATGATCATCTTGCTTGCTCCAAACGTACTTGCTAAATGTTACTCATCTATTTCAGTAGTGAGACTATAATTCAACAGTTTTATATATCATCCTCTCTCTCTAAAGTGTTTAACCAAAAAAGCACCAACCCAATGTGGACTGATGCTTTTATATATATCTAAGAAAATTTTCTACTTATGAGGTCTTGGCTGCGGTGGCCTCTTGTGCTGCTAAGAACTCGTTGACCCACTTTATCGTGAGGGACTTCGGACGCTCTAGTGGCATACCTAGTGCTCGTGACCAGCACATGCTAGACAATACACCCATCGCTCTAGATACTCCGAAAAGAACAGTGTAGAAACTGTATTCCTTCATACCGTAGTGTACTAATAAAGCGCCTGAGTGAGAATCTACGTTCGGCCAAGGGTTCTTCACTTTTCCGAGACTGCCTAAGATGCCAGGAACTACGTCAAATATCTTCCAAACGATATTCACGATATCGTCATCCTTGATGTACTCTTCAGCAAAGACTTTCTGTGCTGTGAATCTAGGATCTGGCTGACGCAATACTGCGTGTCCATAACCTGGGATTACCTTACCTGCTGCCAATGTACTATTTACATAATCGGCAATTTGCTCCTTAGTAGGCTGCGTGGTACCCAATGCATCCACCATCTTGAAGATCCACTTGATCACCTCTTGGTTGGCTAATCCGTGCAATGGTCCTGCCAAGGCACTCATACCACCTGCTAATGAAAAGTATGCATCACTCAAGGTAGATCCTACCAAGTGTGTTGCGTGCGCAGAAGCATTTCCCCCTTCGTGATCTGCGTGGATCGTAAGGTATAAACGCATCAATGATCTGAAGTCTGGATTGTCAGACACCCCTAGCATGTGCGCGAAGTTGGCTGCCCAGTCTAGAGACAAGTCTGGATTGATGTGCTCACCGTTGTGGTAAGTACGTCTATATATGTATGCTGCTACTCTAGGTAGTCTTGCGATCAAGTTCATGGTATCCTCGTAGGTAGGATCCCAGTATTCTGACTTGCTCATGCCTTCCGCATATCTGCGAGAGAAACAACTGTCCGTGCCCATAGCGATAATCGCTGCGGTCAACTGAGTCATCGGGTGAGCCGTCACTGGAAACGAATCCAATACGGTGAATACGTGTTTTGGCACATTGCTACGCTGCTTCCATTGCTTAGATAACCAAGCTACTTCTGAGTCGGTAGGAATCTCGCCTACGAGCATCAACCAAAAAAGACCTTCTGGTAAGGGTTCGTTGCCTCCTTCTATCTTTGGTAATTTTTCTTTGAGTTCTGGAATAGAGTAGCCTCTAAAACGAATACCATCTACAGGGTCCAACTGAGAAGTCTCCCATATCATACTCTTGACTCCTCGCATCCCTCCAAAGACTTGCTTCAATGTCACTTCATCAACTTTTACTCCGCCAAACTCTTTGAGTTTTGCTTTTGTCTCTGTAGCTAATGCCTGAGCTTTCTCACGAAATTTTTCCTTCAGCGGATCAAGATTTTCTGTGTGCCCGTGTTCGTTTATTTCCATATTTGTATTACCGTTCTTTAAAAGGATAAAATTATACATTTTAGACAGAAAAATATAGCAGAAAGTACAATAAAACGCTATAAAATAATGCCTACAGTAAGTGTTATAAATACAATTAGTTGGTGCTATTTTTGTCTTCGCAGATATAGCGCAACACTATACTTAATCGCGACATTTAGGATATTGTTACCATTTGCATCTTGTCAATTTAATATCTTTAAGGTCGACAGTAAAATTAACACTTTAATTACGCTTTGGTTGCACTTCCAGTAATTGAAAAAGTAATGCGCGTTCAAAATATATGGTATTATTGCCGTCATGTTTTTGATTCGCCTCAGGGGCAGGACAATCATTTATGTAGAGCCTACTTTAACAAGTATATTTTTTAACCTTTCTAACGGGATACAATGATAATCGTACAAGACATACTAGTGAGTGATGATGTAATCGAGAAGCAATTCATCTGCAACCTCAAGGCATGTAAGGGTGCCTGCTGCTGGGAAGGAGATTGGGGTGCCCCGCTAGAGGATTCGGAAAAAGACATCTTGGTGGAGATATATCCTAAGATCAAATCCTACCTTAGTAAAGAAGGCAGACAAGTAATAGAGGAGCAGGGAGCCTATACCTACAATGAAGAACCCGCAGAGTACGGTACGGCATTGGTCGAAAATAAAGCTTGCGCCTTTATGACTCGGGATAAACTAGGCATTGCGCATTGTGGTATAGAACAAGCCTACAATGATGGCGTAATTGACTTCAAGAAGCCCATATCTTGCCATTTGTATCCTCTGAGAGTGAAAAAAGATGAAAACATAGGCTTTGAAGCTTTGAACTATGACACCTGGGACATCTGCAGTGCTGCATGTGATCTAGGCAAAAAGGAGAAACTACCTGTGTATATTTTCGTACAAGATGCTATCAAGCGTAAGTACGGAGACGACTTTTATGAAGAATTGCACGCTGCAGCCCTTCATTTAGGTTAATTCTAGAGGCTTGAATTTGAACATGGAGACCCGCTGGTATCAAGAGATTTCTATTGAGAAATCGCTTGAAAAATGACCGATGAGCCCTTTTGAGGAGGTATATGCGCCGATGGGTGGTCGTCGGCTCTGGATTTTGGTTAAAACCTAGTGTATATAGGCATCTCTGTTTGAATTTAACCCGTTTTAGTTGTACCTTCGCACACATTTTTTGAATTTAGCAAATTATTTAAAACGCAATATAAAATGGCTTTAATCAGCAGTATACGTAGCAGATCTTGGATACTAATCGTGTTCATCGGTATTGGTTTGGCATCATTCATCATGATGGATATGTTCAA